>CAZOWS010000206.1:0-3174 GCA_964583365.1 uncultured Actinomycetota bacterium | reverse complement strand
CTCACCACCCCATAGGCCCCTGGCCGCGTTTTGAAGGTACCCGTCGGTTTGCCGAATTGAATTGGTGCTATTTCCACAAAATGAAGTCGCCTACGAAATAGTCACGGAAATCCGCGCACCAAGAGCATCGGCGATTTTGCGAAGAAATTCTAATGTTGGATTTTCCGTGCCGGATTCAAATCGAGAGATAGCAGACTGTTTCGTTCCAAGCTTCGCGGCCAATTGCGCCTGAGTCATTCCATGCTTCAAGCGATACGCGATCAATTGTTCGATGAGTGCGTATTCGGCCTCAAGATCGTCATACGCTTTCTTTACGTCAGGACGCTTCGCGAACACTTCTTTTTTGAAGTCTTTCAGAGATTGCATATACCTCATAGATAACCTAAATGTTATGTCCTGTCAAACGCCTCGATCCGTGTCCTTGCAAGTCTCAATTCCTTTAATGGAATTTGCATAGACTTCTTAACAAATCCATGAAGAATAATGACTCGTGAACAGCGAAACACAAAAAGAAGTCGTACTTCTTGTTTCCTGTGTATCCGCAACTCAAATAGTCCTTGCCCAAGCTGCCTTACCTGCGGCATGCCGAGCTCGTGACCAAACTTCTCGAGTGACTCAGACGAACGAATGACCTTGCTGATAGTCGACGCCTGTAATGAGAAAATAAATTCCTTCGTCTGCTGATGGAGAATTTGAACTTCCATAAAACAATCACGTTAAGGTGTGACGACGGTGAATGGAATACGGCCGAGCACTTGGCCGCGCGCGGTTTCGACGGTTACACGCCATTGGCCTGAAACAAGATGGGTTTTGAAAGAATACCCGCGATAGCCTTCATCGCGCCCGCCAGAAATCACATAAGAAAGGCGATCGCGGGTGGTCCAGGCGTGTAAGGCCGAATCGTAAAACTCCCAGCGATGATAAATCACCGTGTTTAAATCCGTTGGCGCGTAAATCGCGGTGAACGCATAGACGCGATCGGTGAGTTTTGGATGGATGGTCTCTCCTGGCAGCAAGCGGCCAAGAAAGGATTGCGGTTCGCCAGTCAACACATAATCATTGCCCGCTTGGTGCACATCGCGATAAATCCCGGCCTCACGAAGAGAAAGCGGAATGGGCGGGATGACATTCAACAAATACAACCCGTTCATGGCCGAGAACACCGTGAGCGTGCAGGCAATAAGCCGCAGACGCTCCCCGCGCAAGGTCGGCGCGAATCGGACAAGAATGGCAATAAGGAAAAGCGTGAGCAGTAGGCTTGCCAGGCCGCCGAGAAAAAAGATCTGCGGGAGAAGCGAGTTAAATAAAAATGGAAAGAGGATGGAAAAATACGAAAAGAGAATAAAGGTGTACACGCTGATCTGCACGAGCGGACGAAAAAGGACATGGCGGAACACTTCGTTTGAGGCCATGAGTAGCGCGACCGCAGCAAGAATCGGCCAGCTCACCGAAAAGGCACCGCTGAACCAATAGAACAACAGGGACATGCTGAGAAGGGCGCCGAAGGTGAATTGGATCACGAAAGGCGCGACCGTATGCAAGCGACGAATGAACGGATGCTCCTTCCCTGCCAAAAGATGGCTGTACAAAATCGCGGCCCCGGCTATGGCCGCATAAACACCAAGAATCGTGAAGGTGATGTGGGCTTGCAAACGGCGGAACGTGACAATATCGGCAAGCACGCCGGCGATGAGCAGTCCCGGAATCAACACGCGCTCGTAACGCTGGTAAAACGCCTTGATCATGCGAGGGTCTAGAGTTTTTCAATCTCCTTCAAGTCGTGGTCAGGATAATAAAGGAGGGCAAGCCCGATCACGATACCAAGAATGGAAGAAAGGATGTGGCTTCCGCCAAAAAGCTGGAGATCCGCCCAATCGAGCGTATACCAAGTCCCGCGCCATATGAGCACAAGGCCGAACACAATTGGAAGGTTCTTCGCAAGTATGACGCTGAGTTTTTTTGGGCGAGGCATAGTGCAGTCATGATACCAGAAAACGTCGCATCAGACCTTCCGGGATTTCTTTTCATTCGCTTCCACAAAAAATCGCGCGAGGCGGAGGGTGTCGAAAGGGATGCGGGCGTTAAAGTGGGCGAAGAGAGGTTTGAGGCTTGTGGTTTTTTTGGATTGAAACGCCGCGAGGATTTCATCTAGGCGTGATCCAACCTCTGGACGGAGATGCGCAATCATCGCGGGCGGAAGTTTGCCCAGCGATTGCAATTCTTCAAGATGTTCAAGAATGGTGCCAATCTTTCGGCTGCGTTTCTCTGCGACCTGCGCCAACGTAAGGCCGGTCTGGATAAGCGCAAGCGTTTGCTCCCAGCGCGCTTCTTTTTTATTGGCGGTTTTTATTTTTGGCTCCATCACGTGCTTTTTCTCAATGGATCCACCGCAGGACTGAATAAACAGTTGATGAATTTTTGCGAGTTCATCTGCAGGAATAGTTTCAAGCTCGGCAATGGCCGCGTCCGATCCTTCACGAAAGGACGCGTCCTGCATCTGCACGTTCGCATCCACTTGAAGCGCTTGATTATTCAATCCCCCAAGGTGAAGACCGGCCAAGGATCGGACGCGGGACAATGCCACATACCCTTGCCCACACACAAAGGCACGGGAAAGATCCACAAACGCGGCGTCCAGCGACATCCCCTGACTTTTGTGCACGGTCATGGCCCAGGCAAGGCGAAGCGGTAATTGCGTAATCGCCGCGCGGACTTTGCCTTCGATTTGAATCGTCCATTGCACGGGTTCTACTTCAAGAAGGATGGAATTGCGCAAGCGCACAAGCGGATGGCCTGTCTCTTTTGCAAATGCCTCGACCACCCCGACGGTGCCATTCACATACCGCCCGCTCATGCTGTTCTTCGTAAACATCACCCGCGCGCCGACTTTCAAAAGCAATTCTTCGGGGCTAAGGCAACCGCGCATGAGTTGCTCGACCAAAGGCTTGGCGCCCTGGCTTTGCATTTTAAATATTTTTGCAGCACCGTGGATTTTCCGCAGCTCGGCCGAGTTCAATCCATCCACGTTGGCATTATGCGGAAAGAGTTTTGGAATATCCTCGGTCATCTCTTCTCCTGTCTCCTCCACTTGCCGCGCGAGAAGGATATCGCGATGATTGTCGTCTATCTCTCCACGTCGAAGCGCACGCAAAACCCCAAGAAATACTTTTTCGT
>CAZOWS010000205.1:0-9380 GCA_964583365.1 uncultured Actinomycetota bacterium | reverse complement strand
GCGTGATGAGCAGCCCGGCCAGGCCGGTTCGTCTCGGACCGAATTGATCGGTCAAGATGCCCATCGGAATCCTCAAAAGGGCCCCGCCTAAAATAGGGAAGGCCACCAGCAGCCCTTTCTGCGCGGCCGACAGTCCCATGTCCTGGGCGATATAAACGGCCAACGGTCCGAGGATAACCCAGACCATGAAACTGATATCAAAATACAAGAACGACGCAAAAAGAGTTTTTAGATTGCCCGCCTTCAAGAATCCGCGTATGCGCATACAATCTCCTCTCTGGTCTGCTTCACGGCCCATCGAAAAAAAGAAAAGGCGGCGCCGATCATCCCGGCCCGCCTTCGTTGGCGACACACCCGGACAAGCATGCGCAAAGACCATGCCATATCTTGGCTGAGCAGCAATGCGACGGTCCATGCCGACGATTGCGCGAAATGAAGCAAGCTGCACATATCTAGAGCAATTATTTTCGCTGCACAGGTATTTAAGTTAGGTTCACGGGAGCGGGGATGCAAAACGGAGCATTTGCTCGGCGCCTGTTCTGATAGCACTCGATGTAACTTACTTGGAAGGAGCTCCACCTGCCTCAACATTTTGTTTCTTAGCAATGGGATAGAGAACCCGAAAGATCATCCCATGATGCGTCAGATCTTCGCGATTTGCAACAATACTGACTTTGCTAATCTTCAGACACGGATTTTTTCTCTCCAACTCATCAATGAATCTGCCGAAGGAATGATAATCGGTTTTAATCTCAATCTCGCTCATCGCCCATCGAAAATTCTCTCCCCCGGCTAAACTCCCCCCGCCTAAATCCTTTGATTCTTTTTCGGCCTCCTTAATATCCAGGGGTTTTATTCCGGCGGTGCGCACTTTCTGATTGTTGCTAACATCACCCACAAGCCGCAGAATCCAGGAACTGTCTCCTTCTTCGGGGATCCATTGAGGTAGAGATTTAAGCCTCGCAGCACCTTCCTTTGCGCTGCGCTCAACAGTTTCTTTTTGTCCCAGTAACTCTTTGCCTTCTGTAATTTTTACTTGCATCTCCGAGATATTCTTTTTGAGTGCTGCAAACTTTTTCCATCCGGGAGCAAGAAGGAAAAAGTAGACAGCTGCAATTGTCACCACAACTGCAACACCCGCCGTAATCAGCTTCTGCTGCTCCTGCTTGGAAAAATTTGCGAAATCAAATTTTGGAATTTGAATCATGTTCCGCTGCTCTCGGACAATCGAAAACGACAGCGTATTGAAAACTTTTTTGCCTGATCCGTAGTGCTTGTTATATCCATCAATCGAATGTTGTCAAAATATTCTTTAAATAAGGGATGAGATCGTATCTGGTCCAAAAACGATTGCATATCTTCCTCGCCCAGCTTTCCCTTGACCGCGATTCCCTCAAGTTCCAGCAACTGAACCGGCCTTTCAACCATAGGCGGGGGTGGGGGCGGCCCCTTTCCTGGCGCAGAGGCCGCTGGCTTTGCTTCCGGCGGAGCCGCAACCATATCTCTTGACATAACCGTTCCGAGCTTTACCAATTGCACAGAAGATGGAACCACATCGCTCACGGCATTCAATATTTTTGACCAACTCAAACGTACCTTAATTTGCGCATCCAACTCGTTTAGGATTATCGCATCATTGGCCTGCTGCGTTCTCAAAGCGTCGAGTCTTGCATATTCCTGGACCATAGGTACCCATTCCTTGTTAGCGCGGGAAACTTTGTGATACTGCCACCAACACGGCAGGAGCACCGTGGACAGATACACGAGCACCAACAGAGCACCCGCTCCTACCAGCACGAATAAAAGAAGCCTCGTCGCGGTAAGCCCAAGACCTAAGTCAGCATGCTTGGCCGCAATGGGCTTGACAGGCGTCGATACTTTCGGCGCCGCCTGCTGCGGTGTCGCCCTCATCGTGGGCGGCAAAAGATTTATCTTGATCACAATTTATCCGTCCTAGCAATGAGTCCGCAACACACGGAATAAAAAGGGCCCTGTGGTTTCAATCCTGCCATTGCCTCATCGATTTCAAGGCCAGCGCTTTCAAATGGATTCCACAAATGCACAGGTGTCTCCAAATACTTTTGAAGATACTCGGCCAAACCGGGGGTCAACGCCGCGCCACCTGTAATATAGATGCCGTCCACGTTGGTGGTGGATTCCGTTTCAAAAAAACTTAAGGAATTTGAGATGTCATCGCCCAACAACTTGAACACCGGCTCCATGTGATCTTTCAACGCCGGATCCGCGCTTCTCTTGGTTATCTCGGCTTTCTCGGCATCCATCGAAAGACCTTGAGAAAGCGCTTCCGTAATCTTGGCCCCGCCCACGACCAACTCGCGCATGAACACAGGGATTCCTTCTTTAATAACCGCACAATGGCTCGTATGCGATCCAATATCCAGCACCGCGTAGCTTTTGTACGCATGCGCTTTGGCAATTTCTCCGTACGCCTCAAAGGCGTTGAATACAGCAAGAGAACTCACGTCCAGCAACATCACCGAAACATTCATGCCTTTCAACAGTTTGCTAAGATCCTGTACCGCGTCTTTCTTGACAGCTGCGATAACCGCGATGACTCGCTCTCCAAGTTTTCCCCCGGCAGGCGGAGCAAAAACATCGCAATCTATGTAGGCATCCAACAACGGTACGGGGAAAAATTTTGCCGAGTCGCCTTTGACTTCGGCGAGCAACGCTTCCTTAGAGATCTTAGGAACGTTCAAGAATCTAACCGTAACGGCGTTCCCCGAGAGGGCAACACGAACCGAAGTGGGTTGGAAGTTCCAGGGCGCAAGCGTTTCCTTCATGAGAAAAAGAATATCCGCAAGCGAAGCCGGCGCTCCCTTGCGCATGGTGCTCACAATGGCAGCGTGCTTGCATTGTATCTTTAGTTCCGTTCGAAGTGCAGCCACCACCTTGATGCTCTCATGGGCAACATCGAGAGCTAGAATTAATTCTCCCTTTTCAGGTGTGGCTGGCATGCCGCTAGCTACTGAGTCTCGTTGATCTTGCGAACGGCGCTCTCAATCAACTCCGCCGCTTTGCCAAAATCTTGTGATTTTCGGAATATCCCCATCACGCCATGCTTTTCCGCCTCTTCCAATCTGGGCACGAAGCCGAAAGCCGTGATCATTACGACAGGAAGAACCGGATCAATCAAGCGCACCGCCGCTAAAGTATCGATGCCGTCCATCCCAGGCATGGAAACATCCAAAAACATCATCTGTGGCTTATGTGTTTTTAATTTCTCAATGCCTTCGGCCCCGCTGCTGGCTGTTTCTACCTCGTACCCCTTTGCGCCCAGCCACGTCTTCATGGCAAAAAGGAAATTCTCTTCGTCGTCCACGATCAAGATACAGCGCATGTCGCTACCCTCCCCTTTTTTTGGGCAAAACAAAATGGAACCGCGCGAATTTTTCCCATTCGGACTCGGCCCATATTTTTCCGCTGTGGGACTCGATAATATTCTTGGCTATGGCCAGCCCCAATCCCAATCGACTGGATATATGTTTGGGAATGTTTTGCGCAAACTCAATGCAGTCTGTTCCGACGTAGAAGCTATCAAAAATATGCGGTAATGTCTCAGGCTTAATTCCTTTTCCATTATCTTCCACGCAAACATTTACGGTATCGACATTTTCTTGAATTGCGATAACAACCTTCGTGCCGGGGGGTGTAAATTTATACGCGTTGACGAGCAAATGCGTTATCACAGACTTTATCGAATCCCTGTGCCCGTTGACCATCACTGTTTTCCGCGGCGTGTTCCATTCCACGGACATTTGTTTGCTCTCGTAAAGCCCCTGCAATTCTGCCACAACCTCTTCGACACATTCCCACAAGTCAAAATCTCTAAAGTTGCGCCTTGCGCTTTGCAGAAGTACATCCCAAGACGTGATACGCTCCAAATCGGCCATGATTTTTTTTAATCGGTCCGAATGATTTTGCATCACATCCAACGCCTGCTTCTGCTTGGGATCGACAGGCCCCAGAAGCCCATCTCGCAGCAGGCCAAAATATTGATCCATCACCGTGATCGGCGTAGAGATGTCATGCCCCACCATTCCGAGAATTTTATACAAACTCTTTTGAAGCTCCTCCATGGTTTGCAAATTTTTTGTTGGCATTCGAGGCAGTTTAATATTTTTGTCACGTTTGGGATACATCAAAATCTGAAATCCGGGGACATAACCCAATTTGGTTTCTTAAATTGGGATTGTGTCCCCGGATTTCGGGGATAGAAATAAGTTATTGTGCGGTTTCAGTCCAGGATGAATCCTGCGGCACTTTTTTCCAATTCGACGTTCGATTTCCTACCAAGGATTGAAGATCCGTTATCACGGACCTGCTATACTTGATCTCCAACGAGCCTCCTTTGTTTTGCACGACGTTGGTCACAATCGCGCCTCCGATAATTGTTCCGGTCCCGCTCTCCTGTCTCATTTTATCGCAAATGATTAATCCCTTAAAAGGGTGACCCGAAGTGGTGGTAATATCTTTTATGCGCGCATTTCCTGCGTCATTATGGACAATGAGTATTCCCGTACAATCGCTGAGGTCCACATTTTCCCAAGTGGTACCAGCTGGAGGCTTGTAATAAACAATGCCATTAAATGGGAGTGTGGGGGCAGTGGTCGTTGGCGTCACGTAATTTGTTGTGAGATCGGTTTCATCAACGAGACCGAGAATTACCGATGGCTCCGTACTCGCAAAAGCAGTCGCATTTTCCTCTATGGAAGACGCTGCAGCAGGATTCGCCGGGGCATTGCCATTGCCTCCTATCATAGATGCACCTTCCTGCGTCACGGTTCCCGCGGCACTCAGCCCGTACGTACCTGCCGCACCCGTGAGATCTCCATTGGCGTCATGATCTCTGCCGTCACAAACGGCACTATCTTTAATGGTCGCAGATCCATTCGAGCTAAGCGCGCCCCGCACATAAGCCGGAACGGGTTTTACGCGCACAGAAACCGTTCGCGTGGCGGTCACCACGCTACCCACCACTGTCCCGGTGGACGTCACGATATTCGTGCCAGAATCGTAGGATGCCGAATAACTGCCTGTATACGTGCTGTTTACAAAGCTTCCCGATACTGTTGCCGCTCCGCCATTTTCCATTTGATCGAGGAGCCGGTGGGCGCCTGCTTCGGCCGAATAGAAGGCCTGCGGGGAATTGCCAATAAACGCCGTCCCCGTATTGCTGTCAATCATTGCATCCAAATACGAGCCCGCCATCATGGTTATTAAAGTTATAAAAATCATGGCTACCATTAGGGCACTACCTTGCTGTCTAGGCATTCTCTTGTTCACGCTATCCTCCTATTGAATTCTGTCACAAAAAACAGAAACAAATTCAAAAAATGAATACATTTTATTGATTCTCCGTCCAAGACCCGCTAGAAATAATTTTTTTCCACTGGGACGTCTGACCACCCATGAGCGTGCTCAAGGATGCGAGAACGGACGAGCTGTATTTAATGGATAATTCACCACCTAATTTTTTATCCTTGTTCGCGACGATCACCGCGCCGATGACCTCACCGTCCGCTTTTCCTTTTTCCGTCAATTTATCGGCGATAATCAAACCTTTGAAAGTTCCGGTAAAGTTTTTCAATGTCGCGTTGCTTTCGTCGTTGTGCACGATTAGAATGCCCGTGGAACCTGCCAAGTCGGGATTCTTCCATGGCTTTTTGGAATTTGGCGTATAGTAAACGATACCACTAAATGGCGTTTTAGGGGGTGTCGTAGTATTGGTAACATTCTTATCGAACCATGCCTTCGTCACGCCCAAAATATCCCAGGGATCCGTGCTAGAAAAACCCGTTGCATTTTGTTGAATAGCGGAAGCTGCTGCTGGATCATCCGGAGCGTTGCCATTCCCACCAATATTGGCGTCACCCTTTTGTTGTTTTACTTTGCCCGTTGAGCTAAGCCCATAGGTTCCCGCGCCACCCGTCAAATTGCCATCGGAATCATGATCTCGACCATCCAGCACCGCTTTGTTCTTCACCGTGGCATCTCCCTCGCAAGAAATAGCTGCCCTCACGAAGCTAGGAATGGCTTTCGCGCGTGCGCTCACCGTTCTTGTTGCCGTTCCCGCGGTTGTCGCTACAGACGAGGTAGAAGTAATCACATCCAACGTCGAATCATAGGACGCAGTGTAAGAACTCGTGGAAGACGCGTTGACCAGAGTGCCTGAAACGCTGCTCGCCCCCCCATTGTTCATTTGATCCAACAGACGATGCACACCGGCTTCTGCTGCATAAAAAGCCTGAGAAGACTTATCCACGAATTGCGTCCCTGAACTGACATTGGTAATCAAATCCAGATACGACCCCGCAAGGATCGTGAGCATGGCGGTGAACAAAATTGCTATCATCAACGCGCTTCCTTTGTCGTCGTTTTTCATTGGCTCTCCTGCCAGGAACTGCTCACGATGACCTTTTTCCATCCGGATGTTTGGCTCCCAACCAGGCTGGACAAGCCCGTGAGTACCTGACTGCTGTAATGGATGTTCATGTTTCCACCCTTATTTTGAAGCACACTGCACACGTTCACGGCGCCCAGTATCGTAACGGAGTTATTCTTTTCCTGGCGGAACTTGTCTGCGATGATAAGACCTTTGAATGTGCCGTTCATGTCTCTGATGCGCGCAGTACCGTTGGTATTGTGCACGATGAGTATGCCGCTGGAACCATTCAGGTTGGCATCTTCCCAATCGCCTGAGGGAGTGTAATAGACAATGCCACTCCACGGGGCTGTAGGAGCCGTTGTGGTTGCTGTAACATTGGCGTCGAACCATGCTTTCGTAACACCCATTATGTCCCAAGGATCTGTGCTGGCAAAAGCGCTTGCATTTTCCTGATACGAAGACGAGTTGGCAGGATTAGCCGGAGCAATACCATTTCCACCTATTTTCGCACTGCCCTGCACGACCACAGCGCCTGTAGAACTAACGCCGTATGTCCCAGAACCTCCCGTCAGATTCCCGGACGAATCATGGTCCCGTCCATCACATACCGCGTTATCTTTGAGGGTTGCGTTACCGTTCACGCTGATAGCACCTCGAATATACGGCGAGATGAGCTTCGTGCGCACGGACACGGTCCTAGTCGCTGTTGCCATGCTCGCGGCAACCGAGCCTGTGGACGTGATAACACCCGTGCTCGCATCGTACGATGCGGAGTAATTGCCAGTCCCGGTTACGTTGGTAAGACTTCCCGTAAGGCTTGTCGCACCGCCACTATTCATCTGATCCAGCAAGCGATATGCACCTGCCTCCGCGGCATAAAATGCTTGTGGAGATACATCTGAGAATTTTCTACCAATGCTCGAGCTCGATATCAAATCCATATAGGATGCGGCCAACATGGTCATGAAAACGACGAACATCATCGCCATCATGAGAGCACTTCCCCGTTCTTTTTTTGATAGGTGTTTCACAGCAACCTCACCTCAATTGCGCATGCGCACCGTTGAATCCACATCAATGGTCTCCGAGCTACCATAAAATGCCAGACTCTTCTCAAGCCGCACTTTAACCGTCACTACTTTCCCACTCACGCTAAAAATGACCCCTCCCGAAGGACGACGCACGTTGTTCATGATCGTCTCTTCATCTCCCGAATAACTGGTGTTCGGATCATACACAAGATAATTATCATCGGCAGTGGACTCAATACCGTCGGTGCTCGAGAAATAGATGGAACGAGTAACCAAAGTCGGGCTGTCGGGATTTGCGCTCGTGTCAAAAGTAAAATTAATCTGGTCCCCGCCCGCAAGTATCGTAGGGGTTATACCCATGCGCAAATTGCGTTCTAACTTCTCCATCCCAATACGCCCTACGGCTTGCATGTCATTGGAAGCAGTGCCCCGATCAACTAATAGTTGTGTACTCCAAAAAACAGAGAAAAGCGATTCAAGCGCTATCAGTAATATTGCTGAGGCAATCATTACTTCTATCAGCGTGAAACCCTCTGTCTTTTTTTTATTTTCATTCATTTTCTGTCCTCACGTGGTATTCGCAATGATCGTAGAAAGTTCCGCGGTCTCCCCATAAGCCGATCCTAAATTAGTCCATGTTACGGTCACCGTAATTGTCTTGTAGGTCGTCGTCGTAATAGCCACCGAGCGATTGAATGTAATCGGATGACTGCCCACCGTAACCCCAGTCTCGGCCGGAAAATTCGCCGTAGTTATATCGTCGTAAGCGCTGTTCTTTACTGTATCCATTTTCTCAATCGCCAAATTCATGCCCAGTGTTTTATCGATATTATGGCGATTTCCCATGCTGGCGGAAATGACCGCGGATAACACAGAGAGAATAGCTACAGCCATGACAATCATCGCTATCATCACTTCTATGATGGTCAACCCCCGCATGGTATGCCTGTTGCCTATCAACATAAGCTCCTCTCATCCAACTAGATAAAATCTGCATAACTTCTTCTCTGTCAATATTATAATCTAACGATTCTCAAATGTCAAGCAGTAAAAAGCCCACCCCGAATCGCTCCGGGATGGGCTTTTCTGTCCCACTGTCTCTTGAACGCGAACTTATTCGTTCGTAGTCAAAAGAGACAGAGCTGTCGGAGATGCTAGAGTGCCGTGAATCGAGCAACTACCAGCTACTCCCTGGGTGTTATAGGTGTACGTACCACTCCTAGGACAAGTAGGTATGCCACCTTTGGTGAACGCAACTGTGCTAGCAGTAGCCACCGTCGCGCCAGACCCTAAACCCAAGTTTAGAGCAGCTTGTTCCTTGGAATAGTCCAGGACTTTCAAGCTGTTCATGCACTTGTTCTGGGCTGCCATCTTACGGGATTCGAGCAATTGCGGTATCGCTATCGCTGCCAAAATGGCGATGATCGCTACCACAATCATGATCTCCACCAATGTAAAGCCTTTTTGCTTGTTCATGTTTTCTCTCCTTGTTTATACTATATCTTGTTTCACAGCAAGCCCATGAAAGCAACATCCATGCCATGATATAAAAGTGGAATTAAATTCTGTAAAATGCTTCATAAGTGTATCTTACATTTTATTTAAATAATCACAATCTCGGACAATAATGGCCATTATTCTCAATATTAAAAAAAAATGAACGCCTCCTTATCACATGTAAGAATGAGGCGGTATTGAAAGATGGACTTTTTTCCTTACTCAGAGGTCTGAGCAAACCGCCACTTTTTTTCGGATTTTAAGAAAATCTTTGCATACGCCGATGGCAATCAATTCCCTCGCCCCAGCCCTCTCCCTTTTCGAAGGGAGAGGGAGTAAAGCGTGGAAAATCCTAAAAAATAGACCAGGGATTTTTTCTGGAGAGCCATTTTATATTGTCCTCCACATCAGGAGGTTACAAAGTGTTCCGTTTTGGGGTGGCG
>CAZOWS010000204.1:0-10448 GCA_964583365.1 uncultured Actinomycetota bacterium | reverse complement strand
CGAAAAAACTGCTGAGCCGATTGGCTATCAAGTGAAGCTGGATTATGGTCAAGACTCGCTTGGTTTGGGTGGAGTGGGTGCAACGAATGAATTTTTCTTACAAACTGCTTACATCGTCTACAAGCTTCCCATCGATAAGTTGGAATGCACGTGGTCCTGCCTGAAGGGTCTCACGGGCAATATCATGGCGGGTAGATTTGTGACGATGGCAGGCGCTGAAGTAATCGAGAGCAAAGACAACTGGAACACAAGTCGTTCCTTCATGTTCAGCTCTGCTATTCCATTCGGCCATAACGGTGTTCGTACAAACTGGAATTACAATGGTTGGTTGGACACAGCGGTTGGTATTAACAACGGATGGGATTTGGCTGCTGATAACAATCAGGCCAAGACCATTGAGTCCAAAATCGGTATCACCCCTAACGATTGGCTAAGCACAGCCCTCGTGTACATGTTCGGTTCCGAGACTGCCAACAAGAGTGGCAATCATCGCCATCTGTTGGATCTCGTCACAACGGTAAAGAATCCGTTTAAGCAAAAAGAGCTTGAGATACTGGACAGGCTTACCGTCATGTTCAACATGGATTGGGGTATGGAGCAGGATGTCAGGAGATTCGATGAGGGTGGCGTCGGCTCCCTTGAACAAAACACTGCGACAACAACTCGTTTTGGAGATAGCGAAGCCCGCTGGCATGGTTATTCCGTGTACAAGAAGTTCGAGCTATTCCCTTGGTGGACAATCTCTGATCGTCTGGAATATTTTCAGGATACGGATGGTTCGCGCACATTCCGTAAGCAGGATCTCTGGGAATACACAATCACCAATCAATTCAACGTGATCAAGAACCTAATCACGAGGATAGAGTATCGCCACGACGGAGCGGACAAGTCCGTGTTCAGCGACGCGAACAAGAGCAACATTCCGGTCAGCACGAGAAGTTATCAGGACATTCTGTCCTTGGAAGCAATTTACAGCTTCTAAGACAGTTCTAGAATCATGGAGAGGGGCTGTGGTAGAATTACCACAGCCCCTTTTTCATTCTTATGACACTCCCTAAAATATTGATCGTAGACGACGACGCAAGCATACGCCGCTCACTATCTCGTTTGCTCGAAAGCTGGCAATACACTTTGTCTCAGGCGTCGGATGGAGAAAGCGGCCTCGCCCTATTGCAAAAAGAATCTCCGGACTTGGTGATCATGGACATCAAAATGCCAAAATCCTCCGGACTGGATATTTTGCAAGAAATAAAAAAATTCGATGCCAAGGTGCCGGTCATCATCATGACTGCGCATGGCACAACCTCCAACGCGATAGAGGCCATTAAACTCGGCGCCTACGACTACATATTGAAACCATTCGACATACCCGCCCTTCAAGAGCTACTCCGAAAAGCACTGGAAGCCAGTGCTGCCATGAAGCACTTGGTGTCCGTGAGTGAATTGGACCATAGTGAGGAAGCCCCGGAAACCTTGATCGGAAAATCCAAACCCATGCAGGAAATTTATAAAATGATTGGCCGCATAGCCCAAAGTGATATCACTGTCCTGTTGGAGGGAGAAAGCGGCACGGGCAAAGAACTTATCGCGCGTGCGATATACCATCACAGCCTGCGCAGCGAAAAACCCTTTCTTGCCATCAACTGCGCGGCCATTCCTGAGACCATGCTGGAAAGCGAATTATTCGGACACGAACGCGGCGCCTTTACGGACGCGAAGACAACGCGTATCGGAAAATTCGAACAATGCAATGGCGGCACGATTTTCTTAGATGAAATCGGTGACATGTCTTTAACAACCCAATCCAAGGTCTTGCGTGTCCTGCAGGAAAAAGAGTTCCAGCGCGTGGGCGGCGCAGCCACTCTAAAGGTCAACGTACGCATCCTAGCCGCCACGAATCGCGATCTGGCCAAATGCATCACGGAAGGAAAATTTCGACAAGATCTTTACTATCGCTTAAATGTTCTCTCCATCAAGCTACCTCCGTTGCGCGAGCGCAAAGAAGACATTTCGCTTCTCGCGCATTATTTTCTGAATAAGTTTGCCCCTCCGCGAAGGCGCTTTACCCTAACGCCGGGAGCATTGGAAAAACTGGCGCATTATGATTGGCCTGGCAACGTGCGTCAGATGGAAAATGTCTTGAAGCGCGCGATGGTGGTCTCCAAAAAAGATGCGCTGCTGCCTGGCGACTTTCTATTCGAGGATACCCCATCCGAGACATCCAGTAAATGCGCAGGATTTTCCCTTGATCAACACGCGGGCGCGATTTTTCAGGAAATTTTGCGCGCGCCCGCTACAAGCAATGCTCCAGTGCTCATGGACCAAATCGAGGCACGCCTCATTCAACTGGCGCTAGAGCATACGCAAGGCAATCAATTGAAAGCCGCCGACCTCTTGGGCATTAACCGCAATACGCTTCGTAAAAAAATGCAAGTCTATAAAATTATTGGCCAATACCGGGCTTTGGCCTGATTTTTTCCTATGCTCGTTGCCTTGGACAAAGTGCTTCGCCACGCGGAGCAAAAACTTCAGCGCCAATCCAATGCCACTCTAGAAAACCATCTCGATCTCTTTAAAAAGTTCCTGAAGCTGGAAGATCAACGCCTCGCCATGCAGCATCGCTACACGCGGGAAGGACTAACCGTCTGCCGCCGACGCGCGGGACTACTCGACGTGCTGATCCAGCACAGCTATAAAATTGCCCAGGAAGAATACGAAGAAAAACATCCCAACGATGGGTCGAGCTGCGCGATTGTCGCAGTCGGCGGCTATGGCCGTGGGGAGTTAAACTTTCACTCCGACATAGACATCATGTTTCTCTTCCCCGACAAGGTGGATGGCTTTGGAAAATTTGTTTTGAACAAGATTCTTTATCTTTTGTGGGACCTCGGCATGACCGTGGGCCACAGCGCCAGGACTGTCACCGAAGCCATGCAGATTTGCGAGACAGATCTCGTCTCCAGAACCGCGTTGTTTGAGTCACGCCTCATCGCTGGCGACGCGGCACTATTCCATCATCTCGACGGAAAATTAAACGAACGATTTGTGCGCGTCGGGCGAACGGTTCAATCCTATTTGGCCCAAAAACGGCTGGAACGCGAAGAAAGGCATCAACGATTTGGCTCCTCTCTGTATCTTCAAGAGCCCAATGTCAAAGAGAGCATTGGCGGCATACGGGACCTGCACAATGTGTTCTGGGTGCTCCGCCTCAAGTATGGCTCCATGGACCTCGGCAGGGCTATCACCCATCACCTGCTAACCGAGAAAGAGGCACAGACGCTCACCAAGTCCTACGACTTTCTCCTGGCCGTGCGCAACGAGCTTCATCTATGCGCCGGTAAAAAAATGGATATTTTGACGCGCGCGTATCAGCCCAGAATCGCTCGGGCCTTTGGTGTGAAAGAGTCTTCGGACAGGCTGGCGGCAGAACTTTTTATGAAAAAATATTATTTGCACGTGCGCACCATCGCTTTTCACTCAACGAATATTCTAGCCAAACTAAAAGAACCAGAGAATCTGGCAACGCGATCGCTGCGATTCTTAAAAAGAAAAGAGCTTGAATCAGGCTTGATGCTGATGGACGACACAATTTTTATGGCCAGAAAAGACGAGGGCGTGTTCCGCAAAGATCCCCTTTTGATCTTGCGAATATTTTCTCTGGCCCAGTCGCGCGGAGCATCCATCCATGAGGATTTGAAAGCAGCGCTGCGAAACAATCTCAATCTCGTGGAAAAAAAATTCCAGACATCGCCCGATGCCGCGACCATTTTTCGCCAGATTTTGTCCCGCAAGGGATCTGTGGGCCCAACGCTCAGAACCATGCACGAAACCGGATTCTTAGGAAAATACATCCCGGAATTTGGCAAGATCACATGCCTTGTGCAGGACAGCGAATACCACCGCTACACGACCGATGAGCATAGCATCAAAGCCATAGAAAACGTGGACGCCCTCTATGAGGATGATAGTTCCGTCCACGCAACATTAAAGAATGTGGCTGCAGCGTTAAAAGACGTGGATTTGCTTTACTTGGCCCTTATTCTGCACGACCTTGGCAAGCTGGACCCCGATGATCACGTAAGCCTTGGCTTGATACTCGGACAGAAAGTCATGAAGCGCTTTGGACTAAATGCTGAAGAGACAGACAGGGTGTTGTTTCTGATTCGCGAGCATCTTTCCATGAGCCATCTCGCACAACGGAGGGATCTCGAAGATACCAAAACGATTCTAGATTTTTCCCTGCTCGCGAAAACACCGGACAATCTCTCGAATTTACTTCTGCTCACGTACGCCGATGGCAACGCCGTGGGCCCGGGCATATGGACACCTTGGAAAGAAGCTCTTGTGGTCGAATTACACGACAAAACGCAAGACTGGCTCGCTGGAAAAACCGAGACGCAGCAACACAGGCCCGAACTACTCCTCGAAACAGCCAAAAAGGTGCAGCAAATTCTTGGCATCCACGCATCACAAGAGCCGATCGTTGCGCATTTGAAATCCATGCCTCTTCCCTATTCGATCTACGCGCCGGCTGCCTTGATCGCGAGACATTTTCAATTGGTGCAAGCGCTCGGAGATCAACTTTTTCTCGTAGATTACACTCCCACCTCAACCAATGCCACCATGGTAGAGGTCACTGTCTGCTCGCAGGACCGAGCAGGTCTCTTTGCGACGCTAGCTGGATGCTTCACGCTGAGTGACATCAACATCATCAGCGCACAAATTAACACCTCCTCCAGCGGAATTGTTCTGGACACATTTCGAGTGAGCAACATCAACGGGAATCTGCCGATTGAATCGCGCACGATGGATCGCTTTAAAATATTTTTGAAAAAAACATTGGCAGCAGAAATCAATATTGCGGACCAATTAAAACAGCATGAGAAGCAATCACGCTCCGCACTTGCATTCCCCCATAAAATTCCACCCGTCGCTCTCTTGGATAATCACATGTCCGCATCCAAATCCATGGTGGAGATTCAAGCTATGGACAGACCGGGGCTGCTCTACCATATCTCCAAGGTGCTGGCTGAACTTGAGCTTAATATTTCAGCGGCTAAAATATCCACAGAGCGCGCGTTGGTATACGATGTGTTTTATGTCACGGGTAAAGATGGAAAAAAAATTCTCGATGAAGTATTTCGGAATCGCATCATCCAGACCCTCTTAAAAGAAATTGGCGAATGATACTTATTAGGCAAAATGCTTTAAAAAGACCATCTCAAGCTATTTGTTTTAGGCAGGTTACGATTACTCCAGTTGGCACGAATCTTGAATAAATATTGCCAAGTTTTTAATTAAAGCCTATAATTTTTGCTCTTTTCCATGAAAAAAATTGAATGCGTTATAAAGCCCTTCAAACTGGAAGAAGTCAAGGAAGCCTTGGCTGAAATCGGCGTTTCCGGAATGACCGTGACCGAGGTCAAAGGTTTTGGCCGCCAA
Source organism: uncultured Actinomycetota bacterium (assembly GCA_964583365.1). GTDB lineage: Bacteria > Auribacterota > Ancaeobacteria > Ancaeobacterales > CAZGMX01 > CAZOWS01. Next base: position 5,006 of record CAZOWS010000204.1, on the reverse strand, counting down.
AAAGGCCATTCCGAATTGTATCGCGGCACCGAATACACCGTAGATTTTCTCCCTAAAGTGAAGCTGGAAATTGTCGTTGCCGACGATCTCGTGGATAAGGCCATCGAAGCCATTGAGTCCGTTGCGCGAACGGGTAAGATCGGAGATGGAAAGATTTTTGTGCTCCCTGTGGAACAGGCCGTTCGCATTCGCACCGGAGAGAAGGGTGAAAAAGCTATTTAGCCCCTCTGTCATCCTGAGCGAAGCGAAGGATCTTCAACGTAGATCCTTCGCTTCGCTCAGGATGACAGAATGCTAAACTAGTATAAATGTAGTGTTTGTTTGTATGGTAGAGGTTGTATTTGTTTAGCGGAGTTGAATGAAAGGAGATCTAGAATGAGTCCAGTGATCGTAACAGACAGAAAGTCAACAAAAGAAGGGGAAGCAAAATTGAAAAAACTTACATCGCCGAAAGAAGTATTGGATTTCGCGCGAAAAAACAACGTAAAGATAGTGGATTTAAAGTTCATTGATTTACCGGGTACTTGGCAACACTTCTCCATCCCGACCAGCGAGCTAACGGAAGCGCTGTTCGAAGAGGGTTCAGGCATTGACGGTTCCAGCATTCGCGGATGGAAAGCGATCAATGAAAGCGACATGCTCGTTGTCCCCGATCCTAAAACCGCAATCTTGGATCCGTTCTGCGCGGTGCCGACCTTGAGCATGATTTGCAACGTGGTGGATCCGATCACGAAAGAAGGCTACGCGAGAGATCCGCGACGCATTGCACAAAAGGCCGAAGAGTATTTGAAGTCCACGCGCATTGCGACCACGTCCTACTTTGGTCCCGAAGCGGAGTTCTTCATTTTCGACAGCATACGCTTCGATCAGAACAGCCATAGCGGTTACTATTACGTGGATTCCAAAGAAGGCATCTGGAATTCGGGCAAAGACGAAGAGCCGAATCTGGGTTACAAGCCTCGCTACAAGGAAGGCTATTACCCTTGTCCCCCGACGGATTCCCAGCAGGACATTCGCAGCGAAATGATTTTGACCATGATTCAATGCGGCATCGAGATCGAGAAGCAGCATCACGAAGTCGCCACCGCAGGCCAGGCCGAAATCGATATGCGTTTCGACACCCTGACCAGCATGGCCGACAGCTTGATGCTCTACAAGTACATCGTCAAGAACGTCGCGCGTCGCTACAACAAGACGGCCACGTTCATGCCCAAGCCATTGTTCCAGGACAACGGAACAGGCATGCACACGCATCAGAGCCTCTGGAACGGCGACAAGCCGCTTTTCGCGGGCAAGAGCTATTCCGGCATGAGCGACATGGCGCTGTATTACATCGGCGGTATCTTGAAGCACACACCGGCTTTGACGGCCATCACGAACCCGACGACCAACTCCTACAAGAGACTGGTTCCCGGATATGAGGCGCCTGTCAACCTTGCCTACTCCTCGCGTAACAGAAGCGCGGCAGTGCGCATTCCAATGTACTCCAACAGCCCGAAAGCAAAACGGTTGGAATTCCGCACGCCGGATCCTAGCTGCAACCCTTATCTCGCCTTCGCTGCCATGTTGTTGGCCGGCTTAGACGGCATACAGAACAAGATTCATCCGGGTGAGCCGCTGGATCGCAACATCTACGACATGGAGCCCGAGGAGTTGGCAAATATCCCGAGCGCACCTGGATCGCTGGATGAAGCATTGGCTGCCTTGCAAAAAGACCATGACTTCCTGTTGAAGGGAGACGTCTTTACCGAGGATCTGATCCAGACCTGGATAGATTACAAGACGAACAACGAGGTAAACCCCGTAAGGCTGCGTCCGCATCCTTGGGAGTTCCACCTGTACTACGACGTATAATCTAGAGATCTCAGATCTAGAAAAAACCCCCGGTGCACGCAAGTGCATCGGGGGTTTTTATTGCCCCGCAGCAATCTGGCACAACTTTCTAAATGCCTGCCTCACTGCCACAGCAGAATCCTTGTACTTTTTCCAAAATCCCCCGAGCACATCCACGCTATTCTTGCCATGAAATCCAAGCCGCCGTACGAGCTGATATTGTTCTTCTTTTCCTTCTGGAATTATCTCGGAGGACTGGCCGGAAACCATACGTATTCGATTTTCCACGTTGCGCAAAAAAAGATACCCATCCGTAAAAGTCCGTAAGCTTTTCTTATCCAATAGTTCCAGCTCCCCCACCTTGGCTAAAATTTCTAGTGTACTTCCTTGCCGAAGCTGTGGGAATTTCCAACCCCAATGCAATTGCAGTAATTGCGCGGCAAACTCAATGTCCACTATCCCCCCCACGTCTAATTTGACATGGCGGCCCTTTTGAACAGGACTCACTTTTTCTTTTGTCATTCGGTCGCGCATGAGTTGTATTTCTTTTATTTGCGCCGGAGATAGACCGTGCGAATAGAGTAAATCCCGTGTAAGCCTCATCAGACGATCCCCCACCGATTGATTCCCTGCGATGAATCGTAAGCGCGTAAGAGACTGTTTCTCCCATGTCTGCACGCGTGAGGCGTAATATTGTCTGTACCCCGCCAAGGGCATGGCCAGCACGTCATTTTTTCCTCCGGGTCTTAAACGCAAATCCAGTTTGTAGAGAGAAACGGACGCAATCAGGCTTTGCGCCAGCTTTTGATAAAATTGGTCTTTTGACTCATCATCGTCGTAGACAAAGACCGCATCCATATCCGAATAATAGCCCATCTCGCGACTACCCCATTTCCCAAGAGCAAACACCGCAAAACGTGGGCCTCGCTTGCCTACTAGCGATGTGTAGCCATGCGTCAAAATAACGTCAGCTAGGCTGCTAAGCTCACCCAGCGTGTCGGGTAAAGAAGCTAAATGCAGAATATCCCGAACACCGATACGAAGAACCTCATAGTCTTTGTACTGTTGCAGCTCCTGACCCGCAGGCATAGGCTCCGCTCCACGCGGCGAAGCTAATCCGGGATCGCGCGTCAGGGCTTCAAGAAAGGCGGGTTCCTTCACCAGAATTTCCGTCAGGTCGGGACTGTTACCTGCCACGGTCACCAAAAGCTCCAACACCTTTTCATTTTCTTTGAGCAATTTATAAAACCCCGAGCGCGCGCCTTGGACCGAGACAATGCGCTCCAGTTGATTCAACGCCATATCGGAATTGGGAGAATCTTTCAGTAAACACAACAATGCTGGAGACAAAAGAACAAACTCGCGCACAGTCGCTGGGGACAAATGCATGTAGCTGGGTCCATTCGCGAGGAGATGTAAAGCACTCAAGGCATCATCGGTTTTCTGAAAGCCCAACGAGGATAAATGCGCGAGCGCCTTTACGCGTTGATCTTTTTGAAACAGAAACTCCAGATTCTCGCCTGGTTGCGCGCCAGAATCTACCGGGCTATCCGTAAAGATTCTGGCATGAAACGCATGCACAAGCGATGTCACGCGTTGATGATCCGCACGGAAAGTTGCGAGGGCGGATTCTCTTGCCTTGTCAACGTACCCCATGCGTTTTGCCAGTTTTTCCAGCTCAGCATCTTGGGTCGGAAGTTCATGTATTTGGAACGCATGCACGATTTGAAGAAAATGCTCCACACGGCGGAGAAAACGATAGCCCTCGCTCAAATCCCTTTCTTCATCCTGCAGCAATAGACCAGCTTGCCCCAGAGCCTTAATCGTTTGTAGCGAATTATTCCCGCGCAGGGCGGGAGCATTCGCACCATGCATTAATTGCAAGAGCTGTATCGGAAACTCTATTTCACGTATGCCGCCATATCCGAGCTTCACTTCCGTAAACGTGTTACCTTTCAGGGCTAGCTTACCTTCGATGCGCTTTTTGAGATGCCGTAAGTCTTCGATGGCCGTCAAGCTTAAATGTTTCTGATAAACGAACGGGCGCGTCATCGCGATGAATTCTTGACCCAGTTTTTCGTCGCCTGCTATGGGCCTGGCCTTGATGAGGGCCAGCTTCTCCCACGCCACCCCCCAAATCGCATAATACGTCTCGTAGCTCTCCAAAGAGCGCGCCAAGGGACCCGTCTCCCCCTCCGGCCTAAGTCGCAAATCCACGCGAAAAACATACCCTTCCCGCGTGGGAGCGGCCAATATATGAATGATCAATTCCCCCACGCGATTAAAAAACTCATGCGTGGAAAATGCCGATGACTTACCTTTTGCTCCCCTTACAGGGCCTTCGCCGGAATAAACAAACATGAGGTCAATGTCCGAACTATAATTCAACTCTTGCCCTCCGAGCTTACCCATGCCGATCACGCAGAATTTTGCAGGAATTAATTTTCCTGTGGACTCGTCCATGGGGGTGCCATATTTCGCGAGGCACTCGTCCACAGCCATGTCCATCGCAGCTTGAACCAAAGCGTCGGTCAGCGCAGACAATTCTCCGACCGTAATTTCCAACGGGGTCTGGCCTAAAATATCGCGTACACCGATACGCAACAATTCCCGGCGCTTGAAACGCTGCAGCACATGCAATTTACTTTCACGTTTGGGGAAAAGCTGCAACGTCTGTTGAAGCTCTTTGAGGTAAACCGCTCTGTCCTTTTTTGATTCTAAAATATCAGGGTCGGATATCCAGTCCAGATATTCGGGATTGCGCACGAGTGCATCGCTCAAATAATGGCTGGAACCAAATAATTTAATTATTAATTCGAGCAACGCAGGGCGCGATTTGAAATACCCGTACAGGGTCGAGCGGCTAAAAACTGCGGCCGTAAAGCGTTCCAAATTGTTGAGCGCCAAATCTGGGTCAGGACAAATCGCCAAGCAATCGGTCAAAATGCCAAAAACTGAGCTGAAGGGGTCGAAACTAAGTGGGTCGGAAGCTAGCGAAAGTATGGACTTTGCTGCAGCATCAGGATTCTGAAAGCGTAATTTAGATAAAAACTTACGGAGCTGATCGGGGTTGCCACATAGATGCTCGAGACTCTTGGCCATAGTCTAGATACTTCAAAAAACTCAGCGGGCGATGGGATTTTTTCTCCCCCGTCGCTGTCGCTCCTCCGCCG
>CAZOWS010000203.1:0-3412 GCA_964583365.1 uncultured Actinomycetota bacterium | reverse complement strand
TGGCTTTGGATAAGGATTGCACGCTATCGGGGGCTAATGCAGAAATGTTTTGCATGACGCGCCGTGCAAGGCCCAATATCTTTGTCAGGCGCTGTATATCTTTCCATGTCATTTTACCTTCAGGAATGATTTGTAACGCCGCATTAAAATCCAGATTACTCTGGCGATACTTCGCGGCAATTCCAGATACCTTTCCTGCGTTTTCCGGGACCAACCATGCCTCCAGATTCATTTCCATCTCATCCATATGGTATCCACGGTCATAAAAAAGAAAAACAGGTTCATTCGCCAATCTTGGAGGTGCATCGGGCCCATCCATAGAAATAGCGCGATTGGGCAAAAGCCTGTTGAATTCCTTGATCATTTCTTGATGAATACGACCCCCAAAACTGTTTTCTCGCAATCTATCGCGTAATTCTTCCAATACTTGAGGATCGCGGCGGGGAACCCCAAGCCCAAAAACGTCGCGAAGGCCGTCTAAGGCTATACTCAGTTTGGCCTGGTAAAATCCTTCATCTTCATCTTTACGCTGCTTCGCTTCGGCGGCATTGCGCGAAAATTGATCGATCTGGCCCAGGGGATCCGACTGTCCAAACTTGTGGGTAAATTCCCGCAACATGGATTTTGTCCACAATCTTTCAAAATTACCAAGCGGCCCCGTTGGTACGGCTTCCTCCTCCAGCGAACCTAATTTTTGACTTATAGCCCAAATGGTTTTCACGGGGGTGTTGTCGAACGAGCCAGCCAGCGTGCTGCCCAAAAGCTTGAGATGGGTTCTCCGGTTCATCGTGCTCAAATCGTTGATGTTAACACCAACCAATAAATCCTGCGCATCCACTCCCAACAACCGTGCCGCGCGAACGGCGATTTCCGAGCTGGTCCATCGAATGGAAAACCGCAGCATGGCGGGTAAATATTTTTTGGTTCTCAAAGCGTAGGCAATGTCTTCGGGTAAATTGCCTAGCATTTTGGTTTCCGGCCTCGCGTTGTAGACACCCAGCACCTGGCCCGTGTCGGGGTTGAGTTGTATCGCATCCACACCAGCCCGCACTGCCGTCTCGCGGGCATTCTCGATAACTTGAATGAGCACGCTCGCCTCCGGCGCACCGGCTACAATCCCCGGCAAAAGCCACCAAGCGCCTTGCGACCAAGACAGGACGTAGCGAATTGGTTTTCCGTCGAGATCGGGGAGGGGATTTTGAATTATGTCTTTGGCTTTGGCCGCGCTCAAAGATTTTTCGCCGGAATGATCTACTATGCGTTCTGTCCGATCTGCTTTCTCTAATGCCGAAAGAATAGCGAGGGTCATTTTTGTGGGATCCAATGCATTGCCGTAATGTTGGAAGAGATCTGCGGCTAACGTTCTCAGGGTTTGCATAGGATCGCAATTGATTCTCTCCAAGAAAGTTCGATGCTGATGAGATTGATCGCCGTACGTTTGGATAATCAATGCTTCGACATCTGCTCGTTTGTCCATGACGCGTCGCCATTGCTGCAGATAGGCCATCACGAATTGCGCCAGCAAATCGTAGCGAGCGTCTTCGCTGCGATGGAATTCTGGGAGCGACGCGATAAAACCGATCTCTGTTTCGGCCAAGTCCCTATTGTCACGAAGGACGGATTGCTCCAGGGATCCGAACATCCATTCGTTGTCTACTTTTAGAATGGCTGGTCTTCCCATTTCCAAGGCGTTCCTATCCACTAGATAATTGACTGGATATTCGGGTTTGCGTCGCTGAAACAATCGGCGATCTCCGGCGCCGGCGATGTCACCCGTTGCTGCAACCCGCGCAAGGTCTTCCAATAGGCGGTCTTTTTTATCCTGATATTCTTCTCTTAAGATGCCTTTTTCATCGAAGAGCGCTCGGGTTTCAACCCCTGGGAATGATTGCATCAGGACGTGTGCCACGAGTCGTCGCGGAGGTTGCTCAGGATAATATTTTGCCCGCGCATGCGCGATGCCGGCAAGTTCCCAATACGCCATCGCAAACGCCTCGTTACGCCCAGGTACGTGATTGGGCGCCCTTTTCTCGGGAGATTTTTCGCCTTTGATGACCAGCTCTATGATCTTTTCGCCCAACGAAAATTCCATGCGGTAGACGATGCGGGCCGAATCGCTGCCGCGACTGGAAGTAAGGTCTCTCAATCCAGAGAGCTGGATCTTGTCCAATGCCTGTGCATCCTCGCGGAAAGTCCGCAGCCAATCCGTAACACCCGCATCAAGTCCTTCTGGCCGCTGGCATATCCCCGTAAGAAAATCACCTAGCATCTCTTGGAAGGAGCCCTCTCGCATCTTGGGATTAAACGTTTTTATCAATATTTTTTTGGGCATCTTGTTTAGAAAATCTTTTTGCACGGCGGCAAACGCAGAAAGAATATCTTGCGAGAGGGGATAGAGGGCAATGTCCAGGCGATGCTCATCCAAGAGGCTTGCCAGAAGTTCTTTGGGATTTTGCTTTGCGACGTCCTTGTGTGCTTGCAGAAATTCTAGCGTATAGCTAACAAGAATTTTTCGTTCCTGTGGCGACAGAGGGGAATTGTCGAGGATTTCTTGATACTCGGATTGAATTTTATCCTCGAATTCCCCGTCGAGGCGCAGAGGGGCTGTCTGCCAGAGATGAAGCGCTGCTGCGTACGCTTTCTTAAACCGTTCTTGCACAATGGTATCGTCGGAAAGATGGGGCAGATGCAATGCGTCAAGCATCACCTTGAGAAACCCTTCCATGCGGCGGTATTCACGCCAACTCAATCCGCCTGACTTGGGCATGGCCGTCTCCGTGATCTGTTCGATAATGCCCATCATCCAGTTGCACGATGATCGTAACAACGAGTGATCTGTTGGTAGCCAATATTCGTATTTCCCATCCCCGCAGGGAACAAAACCGCCATTGACCACCATGTCCAACTGTCGTTCGAAAATGTCCATGTAATACCAGGGCTTCTCTCTATCCCTGATCCATTCCAGACTTCCTTTGCGTGGCGGGGTTTGTAAGGTTTCCATCTCGCCAATCCCGATGCGGTCTTCTTTACCCACGAGGCTGTTGAATGCGTGCAACATTTCCAAACGTGCGGCCCAATCGTACGCGAAGTTTCTTTTCAACCCTGTTTTTAAATGGGCCCATAGTTCAGGATCGCGCCGAACGCCTTCTGCGATGAATTTATGCAGGACTTCCTTACCGGACATTACGTTGAAAGGGTCTGGGTTATTTCCAGGGGCTTGAGGGTTCCGAAAAATATTGTCTTCTATGTCCTCCAGCATTTGTAAACGCTCGATGCGGTGATAAGGAAACCATGTTTTCGTAACGCTCTCAACCTCCATGCTTGGCTTACCAACACTTGCGAAATTGTTGGTGATTTGCACCACGCGCCGGGCTTTGTCGCCCAAGGGGCTTGCCGCCATCATTCTCAAAAG
>CAZOWS010000202.1:0-14954 GCA_964583365.1 uncultured Actinomycetota bacterium | reverse complement strand
GACGAGCTCCGTCCAAAATTCCGCCGGATATCGCTTGTGTGACTCCTTGAAAAGAAATATCTCTACTTCATTCGGCGATTTTTCAAAAGGTTTTAATATCCACTGCTTATCTCGGGATCCCTTCGGGAATTCCTTTAGCTTGTGCCAATGCGTAACGTCAACACATTCATATTTCATAAATTATCAAGCGAATACACTCGCCCCATACTCACCTTGCTGCTTTAGCCCCCGTTTGCTGGGCAGTTTTTTTAAATAAAGCTTCCTCAGATACTTCTCCGAATAAAAATGCTAGGAGAAAACCAAATTCACAGACATTTTCAGTTGAAGTTCGAAACATGCTACATGGATCCGGAAGACGCCCTTACGGGCCCAAGTTCGCGAAATTATACCGGGCTTCTGTTGAGAGTCAATTAGAGTATAGAAGCGCCAATGGAGTGAAGAGCGTCTTTAATCGCATCCAAGGATCGGCCTTGATGGGGCCCTGCAAAAACATTTTGGGTGTGCTGAATGCGTCGATACGATTGCATGATGGAAAAAGCCGCTACGGGTTCGATCTGACAAATGGGTCCCCCGCTCTCTCCGTGATGCCAACCCACGTTGAGTTCATAAACCAACGAGCCGGCGCGCTCGTGATACTGACCTGCGACAATTCCTTCGTTGGCGTGACTCTTCAGCAAGAGTTGTCCTCCCTTCCAGTTGCCCTTTGCATCCACGGAAGCCGTGGCAATGACCGGCGAAGGAAATCCATACGTCAATACGTTAGTCCCATCCCGCTGAATCTTAGAGGACATGGGTATCGCGGCCACTCTAGACAATTCAGCCGGAAGGGTTTTGATTTCCACCACGGCCATGTCGTTTACGGCATCCTCCAACATAAATCCGGTAACGGGCACATGAAATGCTTTCGGGCCATTATTCGGGACAAAGAAAAGCAAGAATTGATCCTCTCTATTACGGGGCTTCCCTTCGTTGAATACATGATGCGCCGTCATGAAGCACCGACTCTCCACCACGCACCACGCGGTTCCTACGAACGCCACTTTGTAGGTTGAACTCGCGCTGTTGGGCGAGATTCTCATCACAGCCGCGACAGAATCTCTCACGCCAGCTATCGCTCCAATTAAATCTTTCACGTTTTCCTCGGCAATTGCTGCTAGTCTTTATCACTTCTCGGCGGTCCCACTTGCACGTCCTGCCGGCCATCTAAATAGGTGGTTGTAACGCGCACGTTTCCATCTGCTGCTGGCTCCTGAACCTGCGTCCAACCTTCTTGACTGCCGTCCTTGTTAGTCGTTACCAAGGTGCTCGTGCCATTTCCATTGTCATCCTGTTGGCTGGTTCTAACGGTTGTCCCCAGATTATCCGTCCTTTCCGATCGAAACTTTGTATTTCCGTTGTTGTCTCTGTCTTCTGTTTGATCTTCTTTGCTGTTTTTGCCCGTAATGGTTCTCTCGATGTGTTCGCCATCTTTGTCGGCTTCGGCCTTCCAAGTCTCTTTCACGTCCCCGTCTTCCCCATAACTTTTTTCGCCATGAGCGGTAACTTTTCCATCCGCACCCACCTCGCGTTCTTCTTTTTCCCAACTGCCATCGGTGTGTTGCTTCTCGGATTTTGTTTTAACGATCGCGCCCGACGCATCCTTTTCCACGGTGGATCTTTCTTTCGTTCCATTCTCATCGGTCTTTGTGTCCACGCTGATCTCCCTGTCGGGAACCCCATCCCCGTTGGTGTCCACTTTTTCAGAAGAGTCCTCCGGTGATAGCTTATCACCAGGCAGCCCGAACATAAGGGGCCCCGTTATCAGCGCAGCGGTTTCTATCAAGGGATCGATCGCCAACGGAGTGATAAGCGCATTCGTCGCATCAGGATTTGCGGTGGTGGTTTCGTTCTGCTCCAGAGCCGATGCCCCCGTGACGGAATTTGATGAACTTTGGATTTGCTGTTGAGACGACACCGATGAGGGGCTGCATGACGATGAGTCATCGGCAAAGCCGCAACTACATTGCCCTAGGAGTAAGAAAAAATAAAATGCGATGCTTGCAAGAATTCCGTTCATAAACCTTCCGTCGCTATAGGGATCACAAAAAGAGTTGCTGGACCTATTGAACATTGTTCGCCTCTCGCCAGGCAATAATCTTGAATAGGGTCATTGTGAGCATGGAACAATTCGCTGACACGTCGCGCTAGATTGTCTTGTTAATCGAGATCATGGTGAGGAGAGTATGGAAACGTGATGGAGCAGTCAACAATGATCTCTCAGGCCCCTGACAGAAGGAGATTGTAAGGCTTTGAACGCGATTACAGACAAAGACTGTGCGCGCCGCGTGTGGGGGCGCGGCGCGCAAAACCATTCATGTACAATGTGGCGGGAGTGACGGGATTTTTTCTCCCCCGTCGCCTCTCGGCTCCTCCTCCGAAACCGGCCGCCACTCGCTGCTTCGTCCTTACGGACGCGCTCGGGTCGGCTTCAAATCCCGCGGCGGCTTTATAGCAACAAGGGCTTAGGTCCTTAAGAGATGGATTTAAAATATATGCGGGAGTGACGGGATTTGAACCCGCGACCTCTGCCGTGACAGGGCAGCGCTCTAACCAGTTGAGCTACACCCCCGAAGAATGGGGAAATTCTGATGGAGTTATATCGCATGAGGTCGATGGAATCAAGCGAAATACCGCTTGAGTTACTTCGTCCACGCTTAATTCTGTTAGGCACTTGAATTGTATCGTGCAGGCATCGGCAAGGCAGACCGTGCAGCCGACATCCTTTTGAAGCACGATGTCGCGCTTCCCCAGAGGCCCCCAGGATTGTGGTCCGAGGCCCGGACGGTTGCGGCCGAATATCGCAACCGTGGGTGTGCCAACGGCCACGGCAATATGCACGGGGCCGGAATCGTTGGAGACCAAAAGCGCGCAGCGCGACAGCATGGCCGCGAGTTCGCGTAAATTGAGAATGCCGGTAAAATCCACAACGCGTGATTCAGAACCTTTGGGGATGAGAGACTGCGAGAGCTCCATCTCGCTGGTGCCGCCGACAAGAATCACCTGCATGCCGTCGCGTTGCACGAGCCTTGCGAGCAATTGCGCAAAATATTCTTTGGGCCAACATTTAGAGGGCGAGCTGCTTCCCGCGTGAACAGCCACAACCGGCCGTTTGGCACTCACGCCCATCTTGCGCAACATGGTTTGCGCAAACGCGTCGTCCTCGGTACTAAATGCTAAGACAGGCTGACGGCCTGCGGGCTTTGCGCCGACCAAAGCAACCAAATCCAGCAGATGGTCAGCCTCGTGTTTTTGGCCCAGAATTTTCACGTTCGCTAGCGGAATAGTCAAAAGATAGCCCGCGCGGCGCGCGAAACCAATGCGCTCGGGAATACCTGCCAAAAAGACAAGCCAATTCACGGTATTCGTGCAATGGGCGATAACGGCCAAATCAAATCCGCGCGATCGCAATGTTTTGAGAAATTCTAGTTGATCCCATAGCGCGGCGCGCTTGTCGTAGACCAACACTTCGTTGATGTCGGGATTTAATTCCACGGCTTGCTCGGCTATCGGCGCGACCATCATGGAAATCCATGCGTCGGGATACGCTTTGCGCAAGGCTCGCAAGGCCGGAGTGCTGACAAGCACGTCGCCGATTCTGTCGGTGCGGACAAATAGGATTTTTTTATAGGTCATCGCGAGGCCCTCAGGGGCGTCGCGATCTTGCCAGGATTGCTTCGTCGGCTAACGCCTTCTCGCAATGACATCTGAACAACATCCAAAACATGATCCACTCCTAAATCTCTCATGCACGCGTGCGTGCCTAGCGGGCATTGGGCCTGGCCGCAAGGAGAGCAAGGCAGATCCAAACGAACAATTCTATGTTGATCACCGTACGGGCCGTAGCGCTTAGCATCACTGGGACCAAAAATCGCAACGACGGGCGTGCCAACCGCAGCCGCGATATGCATCGGGCCGGAGTCGTTGGACAGCAAAAGAGAACTGCGTTGCAGCACGGCAGCTAATTCGAGCAGCGTCGTTTTACCGATGAGATTCACTATGCGCGCATCGCCGTTTTGGATCAGGCGTTCGCCGAGACTTTGACTTTCAGCACCGCCTACAAGGACGATGCGGGACTTTTCTTCGCTCGCAATGATCTGAGCAAAACTCTCAAGTGGCCAACGCTTCAAATCACTCGCGGCGCCGGGGGCAATTGCCATAAAATCCTCGTTGCCCAGCGGGGCAAGCAATTCTTTGGCTGCACGAATAATTTCCTGGGGCAAATGCAGACGAAAACGGACTTGCTCCTCTGCGACATGCTTCCCAAATGCTGTTTGCAAATGCCTCTGCACTTGATGCCCGCTCCCCGACCTGCGACGAAATAATTGCAGCCACGCGCGCCACCCCAAAATCAAAAAAGGAAAAAGCGTGTGACGCAAATCCACGACTTCATCGAAGCCTTTGCTGCGTAGTTCCCGAACAAGCGCCAATTTGGTTTTCCACGGGGCATGCTTTTCGTGCACGATGACTTCCGCAATCGCGGGATCGTGGCGAAAAAGATCTGCCACCTTGGGTCCGGCCAGGACACTCACCCGCGGCCGATCAGCACGATCGATGAGTCTTTGCAACACGGGCGTGGTTAGTACCGCATCTCCGATATTACTCAGAGTGACGAGGAGAACGTGTTTTCCCCTCCTTTGTAAGGAGGGGAAAGGGGAGGTAGAGTTTTTCACGACCCTCTACCCCACCTTGCCTCCCCTTACAAAGGGGAGGTATTCGATTGCTAATATTTTCTGCACGGCCCTAAACACATCCTCCACGCCAATCGCTTCCATGTAACGCATGTCGCGACAGAGTGGATCGGGATTCGGAACCGGTAAACCAATATCTTTTTGCAAAACGATGATTTTTCCGTTGCCAACCGGGCCCGTGATTTTCGCCGACGTAGGCCCGAACAAAGCGACAACCGGCGTACCAATGGCGGCCGCCAAATGCAACGGTCCGGAGTCGTTGCTGATAAATAGACAGCTGCATTCGATCACAGCGCCCAATTCTTCCAAATTCGTCTCCCCTGCCAGCAATAACACAGGCACCTTGGCCTGCCGCTGTATCTCTTGCGCAAGCGTGCAATCGCCGTCCGCCCCCGTGATCACAACGCGCAAACCCAATCGCGTTGCGAGCAAGTCCGCCAACTGAGCAAAGCGTTGCGTGGGCCAACGCTTGGGCAGCCAATTGCCGCCCGGATTGAGAATCGCGTACTTTTCATCCCCCACACGCGCGCGCATCTTTTCACGCGCGTCCGATCCAACGACAAAGACGGGTGCTGGCATCGCACCAACTATGCCGACCTGATGCAACAGATGTTGCCAATCCTCCACGCGATGCATAGCGTTGGTGGGCAACGCAACAGCTTGCGTCAAGAACAGGCCTCTGTGTTTGGTGTTGAATCCGATGCGCGCGGGAATTCCGGCCAGAAAAGCCATGATCGCGCGGCTGCGCGAGCGATGTAAAATGAATACCGAATCAAAATGATACCCCCGAATTTTTTGACTCAAAACCAACGAATACCAGAACGGTTTACTCTCTTCTTGATTGACGATCACACCGGCAACGTCGGGATTTCGATAAAATACGTCTGCCGCACGCGGCACCGCCAGCACAAAACATTCGGCCTTCGGATGATTGTTCTTGATTAACCTCACTGCCGCCGAAGCAAACAACGCGTCGCCAATCCAATTGGGAACGATGACGAGGATTTTATTCATGAAGACAACGGCCGGGTAATGTCATCCTGAGGAGCATCAGCGACGAAGGATCTAGATTGGCGATCAAGATCCTTCGCGTCGCTCAGGATGACAGGGTTTCCCGTTGGCAGGCCTCGCGCCACGGATGCAATCGCCTCCAGGACTTCGCCCAGCGAAATATCTTTCATGCAGCGATGATGACCTTCCGGGCAAATGGGTCGGTAGCAAGGTCCGCAGGGAGGATTCTTGAAAAGGAATTTTCCCTGAACACCCGGTCCCATCGGCGCGTGGCGCTGAGGATCCGTGGGGCCAAAAAGCGCAACGAATGGCAATCCGACCGCGCAGGCCACGTGCAGCGGCGCGCTGTCGGCGCCCACGATAACGCTGCAGCGCTTGAACAACGCGGCAAGGCGCGAGAGCGTGGTTTGCCCCACCGCATCAACGTACGATTCTCGCAGCATAGGCCTGATTTCCCTGATCAATTTCTCGTCGTCGGGGCCACCCACCAGGAGCGGTCTCAACCCAGTCTTGGCAGCCATCCTGTTGACGAGCGCGGCAAAACTGTCCAGACCCCACTGTTTACTCTGCCAGCGCGAGCTGCCTCCCACGTGCACGGCGGCCAGTCGCTGGCCGTTGACAATGCCACACTTTTTCAAAAAGTCATCGGCCCAGCGCTCATCCCCGCCTTCGCCATAAAAATGCAAACTTTGCGACGCGACCGCAATATCCAGCCGCTTGAGCAATTGAAATTGATGCGCCACAGGATTCATTTTTTCCGCTACCCCATCTGCGGAATCGTTGCAAAGCATGCGACCTCCCTTGCGCGCATAGCCTACGCGCCAGGGAATTCGCGCCATCCAGGCAAGCCAATGACTGCGCCAGGAATTTTGCAAATCCACGCACAAATCAAATTTTCTTTCGGCAATATCCATGGCAAGAAGAGCAACTCCCGGCCCGCGATGCGCTCCGTTTTTGTCGTATTCGATGAGCGCATCGACATATGGATAATGTTTGAGCACGTCCAGATAGGGCGTCTTGACAAGCACGGACAATCGCGACTGGGGAAATCTTTTTTTCAGCGCTGCAAGCGACGGTTCGCAAAGTAGGACATCGCCCATGGATCCAAACTTCATCACCAGAATATTGCGCGCATCCAATACTTCGCGATAGACCGCCAGCGTGCTCTCCACCATTTTCTCCACCGCAAATTCTTTAAGCAACTTTTCCATCGCGGCCTCGCTCATGCGATGCGCGCGTTGGGAGTCGGAGGCCAACTCCAATAAAACTCGCGCGAGGGCTTCCTGATCCCCTACAGGAAACAGGCACCCCGTACAGCCATCTTCAATTATATCGAGCGCCCCGCCCAGCGCACTGGCAACAACAGGAATGCCGCTGGCCTGCGCCTCGATCAACACGCGCCCAAAAGATTCGGGCACGAGGCTCGGCATCACGAGAATGTCCACGGCCGCGTACACTTTTTCCACATCGGGCCGCGAGGGCTCAAAATCGACGCATTGCTCCAAACCCAACACGCCGCACAAGGCGACAAGCTTTTCCTTCAAAGCAGGGCGATCGGCCGGGCAATCCCCGACTATTCTTCCTTTGATACGCGGATTCTTGGCATGCGCGAGCGCCACCGCACGCAGAAAAACTTCATGACCTTTGAGCGCGGTGATGCGACCGACGACGGCAGCAACAATGGGCCCTTCGTTTGAAATTCGCGTTCGACGCAGCGCGCGAAATCTCTCCAAATCCACTCCGCGCGGTATCCGACGCAGTTTCGAAGCCGGCACGCCGAATTGAGACTGCATAATGTCGAACAGCGCCGTGCTCGGAACAATCACGCGTTCGGCCCAACCCATCACGCGACTTCCCAGATGTTGGCGATACGCACCATGCGCGGTCGTAATAAATTTGGCCCTCCCCCAGCGCGTGGCCAAATAGGCGATCCAGCCCGGCACACGCGAGCGCGCGTGAACAATGTCCACGTTGTGCCGCTTGGCGAACCAATGAACGTGCCATGCCATACACAGAATCGTGAACGGCTCTTTGCGATGCACGGGCAACAACGCGTGCATTATTCCGGCCTCGACCAATCGCGACACGAGCACTCCGCCATGCGAGATAACAAAAACTTCATGACCCTGGTGCTTCAACGCCAACGCCATATCCAGCGTACCCGTCTCGACACCGCCCATGTTCATTTCCGGAACGATTTGAAGAATTCTCATACGGGCAATAGCTCCGTCGCGTCGGAAATCAAAAGCTGGTCAAGCGCTTTGGCAGCAACCGCCGTATCTCCGAGTATTTTCGGCTGTGTCTTTGGCGGCCAGACATTCGTGACCGTTTTAAAAAGGTTTGCGGCTGTGGTAGTAACAATATAGCCAAGGCGTTCCAACTCTTCCATGGTGCGCTCTTGCTTGAGACGCTTGTTGTAGCGGCGGTCAATGCGCATAACGACAACGGTTTTGCCGGAACTAGCCGCCTCCGAAACCATAGAGGTGCTCTCCTCCGTCACAACAATGATATCGCTCAATCCTAGTATTCCCGGAACAGGATTTTCTGGATCGGTGCTGGCCAGAGCCATAAGTCGGCAGGACTCGTCGTTCACAAAAGCGCCTGCAACCATTTTCTCGATAGCGCGCGGTGTACGGCGAGATGTGGACCATAGCACCTCGGCATCCAGCTCCTGACAAAGCCGCTTGATTTGCCCGATCAACACGATACCGGTTTGCCGCCCGATGAAATAATCGCGCGTATCGCCCCCCAGAAGCACGCCAATCTGCAATTTCTTTTTCAAGCCCAGCGTCTTTTTTAAGCGCTCCCCTTCACTGTGCAGCAAATCCCAGTCGATCAAATTAGGCGCACCCAGCGTTTTGACAACATTAGGAAGATTCGGAGGATCATCGTGCATCGGAACTATGGCAAGGTCGTAGCGTCCGAGCCTAATCGGGCCGGGTTTCATGCTGACCACCGTGCGCGCCCCAAAAATGCGACCCAATAATAAATTGACGGGTGCCACGGAAATGCCGGCGGACAACACAACGCGCGGGGCGGATTCCAGGATGGCATTAAAACTTTCTTCAGACAGCATTTTGTGTAAAAATTTTATCTTACCCAAACCACACACTCCGGCAATCCACACCAATCCACGATGCGTGGGGCTGCGATAGCTGATATCCGCAACGCGATAGCGCAATGCCGGAAGACGCCGCATCATGCCAAGTGTTTGATTCATGTGCCCGGCCTTGCCGTCGCTTAAAATCAACACGTCCACGTATGGACGGCTGGCCAAATCCCTTAACAAAGGATAGCGGACCAAACGCTGCGCTTTTGTCGGATTGATTTTTTCAAATTCCCCCGACGCAATCCCTCGACGCACCGCTTGCAGCGCGTCGTTCGACGTCACGATCTCCATGCACAGCATTTCGTTGGGGCAGCGCTTGCGGAAACAGGGGCTGCAAAACACGTGTTTGTCGATCACCATGTGACCCGCCCCGTAGGGCCCCGTGCGCCGCGGGTCCGTGGGACCAAACACCGCCACGGTCGGCGTGCGCACCGAGGAGGCGATGTGCATGGGACCCGTGTCGTTGGTGATAAGCAAGTCCGTCACTTCCAGCAACGCCACCAGTTGTTTCAGATTGGTCTTTCCCGCGGCGCCAATCGCTTTATTGCGCATCATGGATCGAACCTGATCGACCAACACCACGTCTTCGTGGCTCCCAATTAGCACGATGCGCGCGCCCCATTGATCGCAGAGCGCATCCGCAAGTTCGGCGAATTTCTCCACGTTCCATTGCTTAGTCACCCAGCGCGCGGAAGGATTCATCGCGATCAACGGACCATCCGCGCCGGAGCCGGTATTTTCGTTCTTCAAAAATTCGCTCACGAATCGTCTGTCTTGATCAGAAATCCGAATCGTAAAATCCTGTGAGTCCGCCACAATACCCAGCTCCTTCGCCATCAACATGTATCTATCCACGGCATGCAGATTCACGCTCGGCACTTTTACTTTGCGATTGTAAAAAAGATGGCTGAATTCGCGTGCGTTGGCGAAACCCAGACGCAGTGGCGAGCCCGTGAGATACGTGATGAGACCCGTGTAAAACAAGCCCTGCAAGTCCACCACCAAGTCAAATTTCCGCGCGCGAATCTCGCGTATCAGGCGTTGAAAATCCCTCAAGGCGCCGGCCGCATGCTTCCAATCCCCGCGCTTGCCTCTTTCAAAGATCAGCACCTCGTCCAAATAAGGATTGCCCTCCACGATCTCTCTGCAAAAAGGTTTCACAACCCAGGTGATACGCGCGGTGGGATAGTGGGCGCGCAATGCCTTAACGATCGGCAAACTATGCACGACATCCCCGATGGAGCTGAGTTTCACCAGAAGAATTTTCACGGGATTCTTGCGCTCAATTCATTTTATTTGCTGCGCTCTCGCACTAAAAGATAATAACCCGCAACACGCCACCAAAATTTCCAGCCCGTATCGCTGCTATCGGTCACGCGAATTCTCTTGAGCGCAAAAACATCGCTATTGCTATGGGACCTGCCCGGCGCAGTAACAAATGCAGCCTCGTATCCTGCTTGTTTCACCATTTCTTCCAAGGGCGCATTGAACCTTCCGGTGGGATAGCAAAAGGTCTGCACAGGAGTTCCCAAAGCGCTTTCAATCAATTGCTTGGAACTGAAAATCTCCTGTTTCGCCTGGGCAATCCCAATTTCCGTAAGCATCGGATGCGTAACGGTATGAGAACCGATGCTATGCCCACGCCGTTGCAGATCCCGAATCTGATCCCAACTCATGTAACCCGGCTTGCCCACCCAATCTGCTACGACAAAAAACGTAGCCTTCACACCGCAACGCTCCAGAATCGGCAACGCATTCGTGTAATTATCTTCGTAGCCATCGTCCAACGTGATCATCACGTTTTTTTTGGGCGTAGGATGATTCTTTTTGGAGACCACGAGCTCGTCCGCCCCGATAACGCGATAATGATGCTGCTTCAAGTAATTCATTTGCAATTGAAAATTCTCAGGCGTAACGGTCAGCGGCCCGGGACTTTCCGCCGAGACGTGATGATACATCAAGATCGGTACGGTCCTTCCGGGAAAAACCCCCAGCAATACGGAAGTAAATACCGTCAGAGCGACCAAAAAAATCGCCACAACAGACCCGGCGAGAATCTTTCTTATTTTCACGCCCGCCCCCTACTCCAGTTTTCTATTTTCCCGAACGCCTCTTCGGAGCTCAACTCTTCCAGACATTTCTTATCGTAGGGACAGACAGGCATACGAAAATTATTGTAGCAGGGCCGACATTCCAACTCATGCGACAACACCAAATGTATCGGCGAAGGCGGAAAGGGACCGTACACTTTTTCGTCGGTCGGGCCAAAAAAAGAAACCGTTGGCACATCCTGGGCAACCGCCAAATGCAAAAGTCCTCCGTCGTTGGTGACAATGTAATTGCATCGTTTGATCAGCGCGGCCGTCGTTTCGAGGTCGCATTGTCCAGTCGCAGAGGGCAATGGCATCCGAATTTTACTTTGAATCTCGTCTACAACCGGATTATCCGTAACACTCCCCAACAATATCATCCGATGCCCAGCAGCCGCAAGCCTATCGCATAAGCCCGCAAAATGTCCAGGGCTCCATCTCTTGTAATGCGCCTGAGGCCCCCAGCTATCCCCACCCCCTGGGGCAATGCCGATCAGACCCACAGCATCGCCGAGTCCCACATCTCTCAACAAATCCGCCGCCGCTTCCTCGGACTGCTTAGAACACGTCATTGCGAGAAGTCCAGCAGCCTCCTCGCCAAACAAACTCAATAACTCCAATTGATACTGGGCCACGTGCTTCTCCGCGTACCCGCTAAGAGGCAATGTCTTGTTTAAAAATTTCCCTCGTCCGCGATAACTAAAACCCGCGCGCAGCCCCACGCCCATCGTCGCCAAAAAAAATCCAAATTGATTCGAGAGCGACAGATCAAAAGCCAACTCAAAGCGATGCGCGGCGATATCGCGATGCAGCGCCCAAGCCTCTTTGAAAAAAGCACCCTTCCCATTACTCCACCTCTGCCGCCACTCGTCCCGCTCAAAAACCCAAACCCAGTCAAGGTCCGTATTCCCAGCCAAAATCGGCTGCACCCGGCGATTGCACACAAAACCTAAGCGGGCCTGCGGGGCAAGCCGCTTCACGGCCGAAACAAGCGGGGTGGTAAAAAGCACATCGCCTATGCCAAACGGATTGACGAACAGTATGCGCCGGAGATCTTTAAGTGCTGTGGACATTCTTCTTTATTCGGGACAATCCTGTGAGTATACTCCCTGCCTCATGATAAGGCTAAGGAATTTCGATGCTTACGGTTCTTTCGCATGAAAATTGCGCTCGTTTTCAACAAAGACCGCCAGGACACCACCGGCGTGTATTTGGAGAAGGCATTGCGGAAATCGCCGCATACGGTGGATCACTTTTGGACGCAGGACGCGCACAAAATTCCGGCCCGCTACGACTTGTATTTGAGAATTGATCATGGCGATTACAAATACGACATACCCGAGCATCTGCGGCCCAGCGCCTTTTACGCGATCGACACGCATTTGGATAAGCCATTCGCCAAGATACAGCAGCAGGCGCGCCATTACGATTTTGTCTTTTGCGCCCAAAAAGAGGGCGTGGCGAAGTTACGTCGGGCGGCTAATATCCGCGCCCATTGGATACCCGTGGCAGGCGATCCCGACATTCATCGCGCGCTGGGATCGCGCAAGCGCTTCGACATTGGATTTGTCGGGACCAGCGGCAAGAACAATCCGCGCGGCGAATACCTGGCCCTCATCGCCAAGGAATTCCCCGAACACTTTATCGGCCGCAGCGCGCACACGCGCCTGGGCAGGATATATTCACGCAGCAAAATCGGTTTCAATTATTCGATACAGAACGACGTCAACATGCGCATGTTCGAGGTGATGGCCAGCGGCGCATTCTTGCTGACCAACGCGCTGGAAAACAATGGACTGGAGGATCTTTTCGAGAACGGAAAACACCTTGTCACGTATCGCAATCCCGAAGAATTTCTGTCGCTAGCCAGAAAATACTTAACGGATGACGCATCTCGTGAAAAAATAGCAGAACAAGGTTATCGCTGGACCATCACGCGTCACACGTACCGGCATCGCGTAAGAGAAATGTTCGACATCATGAGAAAGGAACTGTTGGGCCGATACGCCCAACTTGCTGTCCTATGAGTGAATATTAGGGACATACCCCCATTTAGCCTTTCAAATGGGGAGTGTGTCCCTAATATTCAATTTTTCGGATGCACACCACAACCAAAGAATGCGAGAAAACATGAAATGTGACCTAATATTACCCGTTTGGAATCAATTAGAATTCACTCGCGAATGCATCAAGAGTTTATCCGCCACCGTGGACGTACCCGTGCGCCTTATCGTCATCAACAACGGCAGCACCGACGGCACAGCCGAGTATCTGCGCACGCTGACACTCCCGCCCATGATAAAACTGGAGGTCGTCACCAACCCCACCAATCTGGGCTACGGCGGCGGCGTAAATCAGGGCCTCAAATTATCCGACGCCCCGTTCGTCTGCATTTTAAACAACGACACCGAGTTCGGCCCCGGCTGGCTCTCCATCATGTTGGACTTACTCTATCGCGAAAATCGCGTCGGCATCGTCAATCCCGAATCCAGCACCTTCGGCGTACGCCCGAAGGCGGGGCAAAGCCTGAAGCAACTCACCGAAAGCCTCGCCCCCGTGCGCAGAGACTGGGAAGAACTCGGCAATTGCATAGGCTTTTGCATGCTCATGCGCCGCGACGTACTGCGCCAAATCGGCTCCTTCGACGAGACATTCATCACCGCCTTCTTCGAAGACACCGACTTCTGCATGCGCGCCAAAAAAGTGGGTTTCCTATGCGTCAAGGCCTGCGGGGCCTACGTCCTTCATCACGAGCACAAGACAGTCGAAAAAATTCCCGACCGAGAAAAGCTCTTCGCCGAAAACCGCCAAAAGTACGAGCAAAAATGGGGCCACATCGTGCGCATGTTTTACCCCTATGTTTTCAAGGGTAAGGAAGCGCTGCGCACAACGCTTTTTGATTTATACGCGCTGGCGCGCAACGAATGCTACGTGGATTTTCAGTTTTTTCACTCCGAAAAAGAGCCCGTGAACGACGTGTTCCGGCTCGCGGGACTGCGCCCTCACGCGAACATCTCCACGCGCATATCCACAAGCCCCATGCGCTTCATCCCTTCGCTATTGCAAGTCCTAAAAAAACGCAAAAAACCCTACGCGGCGCTGCTGGTCAATGACCTGGACCTAGCCCATTGGTTCTCGCGCACGCATTGGTTAAACCCGCTCCCGATATACATGGAACGCGCAGGCGTGGACGATCTCGGCAAATGCTTCCACGATTGCCACGTCCATGTGGTGGACAATTTTCAAAAACTCTCAGCCATGAAGAAAATGTGATGAGCAAATTCCCCCTTTCCGTCATTGTCATCACGAAAAACGAAGAACATCGCATCACCGATTGTCTTGCCTCCGTGGCGTGGGCCGACGATCTAATCGTGCTGGACGACGAAAGCCAGGACAAAACGCGCGAAATCGCCGCGAGCCTGGGCGCAAGAGTGATCCCGCGCAAGATGGACGTCGAGGGCACGCATAGAAATTTCGGCATTCAACTCGGTCGTAATCCGTGGGTGTTGTCCCTCGACGCCGACGAGCGCGTGAGCCCCGAGCTAGCCGAAGAAATAAAAAGTACGCTCTCGAACTCCCCCCCCTGCAACGGCTACACGATCCCGATCAAGACCTATCTCGGCAAAACATGGGTGCAGCACGGCGGTTGGTATCCGGCCCCCAAATTGCGACTGTTTCTAAAGGCTAAATTCCACTACGAAGACGCCGAGGTGCATCCGAGAGCCTTCATGCCCGACCCCTGCGGCCATCTCAAGAAAGACATCATTCATTATTCGTTCAGAGATTTCGACGACTTTTTCCGCAAGCTAAACAATCAGACAACCCTAGAAGCCAAAAAATGGCTCAAAGACGGCCGCAAAATGAGCACCGCAAGAGGCATACGCAAAGCAATAGACCGCTTTCTAAGATCGTACCTAAGAAAAAAAGGCTACAAAGAAGGCTTCCTAGGCTTCATGATGTCCTTCATCGGCGGCCTCTACCAATTAATGACCTACGCAAAATATTGGGAGATGAAAA
>CAZOWS010000201.1:0-7341 GCA_964583365.1 uncultured Actinomycetota bacterium | reverse complement strand
AACATATATTACTATATTCAGATTATATTCCAAACATTATTTTTTTGCCAATGCGAATTTGCTCGGGAAGGCTAAATCGCTGGAAGTGACTCTAAAAAGGGCTACCTACGGAATGGAAAAAATCGATTTGCGGAATCGCTGCGAAAATAATCAAAAACACTATTGCCCAGAACCGATTTTGTCCTCGAGACGCTTCAAGGCGAGGCGATAATCGAGATTACCCGGAAAATGAGCGACTGCTTGGCGCATGGCCAGAATCGCCAAAAGATGGCTGCGGGGAGCGACATTCGCAGCGGTTCTGAAATAATAGTAAGAAATGGTCGGCGCGAGTTGGGATGCCGTAGCGTAGTCGGCCAACGCGAGATCAAATTCTGAGAGTTTCTCTGACAGCGCCCCACGATAAAAATAGTAAACCGGCACACGCGGGCTCCAAACTATTGCTTCATCGAGCGCGGACCTGGCAGCCTTCCAATCATTCTCTGCAGCATACTGCACGCTACGAAGAAAGCAACCCTGCGCCATTGCCTCACGATAAAAAATGCCGTAGGGCATTATCAGCAAACCTAACGCAAGGGCAATGCCGACTACCCAGCGCGAGATAATCCCAGCCCGCAGCGGCAATTCCGAGATAACGCAGCGATCGCTGTACACCAGGGCCAACAAAAAAATTGCCGGCACAACAAGTCCCGGCACAGAAAAATTAAAATCCAACGCGCCATGGAGTAAAAAACCTACAAGTCCAACTAGCAGCGACCAGCCAAACCACGGATACGCCTTACCATCCCGGCGTGGCAAGAACATCCACCCCACCCACCAACTGCACCACGCGATCAACCCAACCAGCCCCACTTCCGCGAACACTTGTAAAAAATGCGAATGGGCGAATTGCGTCTCCCCTCCCCAATCCAGCTTAAAGCGGGGAAACACAACACCAAAACTACCCGGCCCATAGCCAATCCACCAGCGCGACGCGCCCATTTTCAACGCCGCAACCCAATAGGTCCAGCGCATCAACAAAGTATCCCATTTGATCGCATCGGCGAACGCCATGGCGAAGACGGCGAACACACCGAAAAAAACTAACGTGTACACCCACTTGATCCCCCTCCTTTGTAAGGAGGGGTTGGGGGAGGTAGATTGCACTATCAGTATCAATAAGAACAGCGCCAACCACGCGCCTTGGGAATGCGTCAAGAACAGCGCGTAGCAAGCCGCAGCAGAGAGAACGACCGACACCCAAGCCAGAAAGACTCGCGCCTGCGACCACCGCTCCACGATGGCCCAACAAAACGCCGCCACAGGGATTGTCATAACCAAATACCCTCCGAGGCTATTGGGGTAGACCAATGTCGAAAATACTCGCCCGCTCGCCAACTTAGCTTGTAAGATAGTTAATTCTGGATGAGCAGAAAGATAGATGCTCGCCCATTGAGCTGTCTGGGCAAATCCCCCGAAGTGCTGAAACAGTGCCACCGCTACGACAACACCCATCGAAGCAAGCACGGCGCTGGCGAACCATCGGTATTTGTCGGCATGCCACAGCAGCAAAAAGAAAAGCATCACGGTGGCGCCGGTGACAAAGTTGTTCGCCCGGCTGAGGCTCGGATGGACGGAAAAAAGGCTCGAGACAACGCAGACGATAAAGAAAAAGCATGGGCCGAAAAAAAGCCAGCGTGGCCGAATGTCAGGAAATGTCCCATTCCACAAGAAGGACAGGCATTGCAAAAAGAACAAGCAATAAACGCTAAAGCAAAACACCTCGATAGGCCAGGAAGCCAGCAGCCATTCTGCAAGAGAAAGCGGCAGCGGACTTTTGTCCGGTTCCAAAATAGGCAACCCCCATTTCAGAGGCCCAAGAAAAAGAATCAGCCAGAGTCCCAGTCGCAAAACGAGATCCAGAATGCGCTTCATCTATATCTTCGTCCTTCCCATAACGCGATGCAGGACAAGAAAATGACAGCGGCAGCCAAAATCAGCATCGCCGCGCCCTTCCCCACGAAAGGCAGAAAAATAGCGCCCATTCCCGCTGCCAGCGTGATCAGACAAATAATCCCAAGCGCCTCGCGCGTCGTCTTCCCCGCGCGCAGCAAGCGATGGGCAAAGTGATTCGTGTCTCCCACGTATATCGGCGCGCCCCTGCGCAAGCGAATAACAATGACCGACGCGGTATCATAAATCGGAACGGCCAAAAGCAAAAATGGCATGATCATCGCCAAATGAGACGGCGAGCGCTTGCTGTAAGAAGTCTCCAATATGGTCAATGCCCCCATCAAATACCCGACAAGCGAGCTACCCGCATTGCCCATGAATATTTTTGCCGGTGGAAAATTAAAAAAAAGAAATCCCCCCAAGGCCCCGAGAAAAGCAGCCAACAGCACCGCAATAAAATATTGCTTCAAGGCCAGCGCCACGCACAAGAAAATCGCGCAGGCCAGAAAAGCCACGCCGCCACAGGCGCCGTCCAAATTATCCAGCAAGTTGATCGCGTTCATCACGCAGACCATCCACACCATAGTCGCCACTACGCTCAGCTCAGCGGATATCGGTAATGCGATGCGCAACCCCAATGCGCACAAAAGAAGGGCCAGCGCGACTTGCGACAGTAATTTGGCCATCGGCCCCATTCTTTTCGTGTCGTCCCGCCAACCAGTCCACAGACTCAACGCAGCCCCGGCGATAATGCCGGCCATCATCGGCATCTTGCCGAGCGAGCCCTCGACATAAAGATTGCCTGGTACCCCGGCGATCCTGCAACCCAACGTCACAAAAGCCAGCAGAGCCAGTGGCGCTATCCACCCTCCGAAAATTCCAACCCAGCCGAGATTCGGTACTTTTTGCGCGTGTATTCTGCCGGAGCGCGGCATTTCAAAAGCCTGCCAGCGCACAGAAAGAATCAACGCCCAACGCGTCAGTGCAATCGAGCTTGCAAACGCCACAACAAGGACAGCAACAATGGCTACGATCGGCATGACAACTTATCTCCGTATATTTTTTCCAGCGCAGCAACCATCTTGGACAAAGGATAGCGCGCAGCAGCTAAATCATGGCCTGCCTCCCCCAGCCGTCGGCGCAGCGCGGAATCTTCGATCAAAAGAGACATGGCCGAGGAGAACCCCATCGCG
Organism: uncultured Actinomycetota bacterium; assembly: GCA_964583365.1. Lineage (GTDB taxonomy): Bacteria > Auribacterota > Ancaeobacteria > Ancaeobacterales > CAZGMX01 > CAZOWS01. The sequence goes on along the minus strand of CAZOWS010000201.1, from coordinate 4,219 downwards.
TCCGACGGTGAAAGAAGAAAACCCGTGACGCCGTTTCGCACGAGATCCCTCGCGCCATCCGCATCGAAACAAACAACGGGTAAAGAGCACGCAAACGCCTGCGGTATCACGCGCGCGAGACCCTCGCGCAAAGACGTATGCACGAGAATATCCGAAGCGCCTAGCAAATCAGCCACGCGAGACGGGGCCACCAACCCGGTAAAAAAAACTCGTTTGCTCCAACCGCGCTCGCTGGCGATAGATTCAAAATGGCCGCGAAGAATGCCATCCCCCACGAGGAGAAACTTTAGCAGCGGGTATTTCTGCAAGAGAGTTCCCATGCGCTCAAAAAGTTGAGAATGACCCTTCATCGGAAAAAATCGCGCGACTTTTGTCACGAGCAATTCCTGCTCCGTGATACCCATAGCGGCTCTCACTTTCTCCCGATTGCGACGCGCCGACGCAAACAAGTCCCAATCGAATCCGCTCGGCACAAAAACAATTTTCCCGCGCGGCCGCAAACGCAGCTTTGCCGCCTCTTGCATCAACGATTCGGCCACGCAAATCAAATCATCCGCGCAGCGCGCGGCCAGGCGTTCCACAATGCCAAACGCGACATTTCGCCACGTGCTTTGATACGCCCCGATCGCGAATCCGTGCACGGTGTGGACAACATGCGGAACACCCGCGCAGCGCGCGGCAAATCGGCCCAAAATCCCCGCCTTGGAACTATGCGTGTGCACGACATCGAATCGCTCGCGGCGAAAAATTTTCCATAGGGCGAAAAACGCCATCACGTCGCGCAGCGGATTCAGATTACGCAGCAGCGATGGCACAAAAATCACGCGCAACGAGGGTTCGGGACTAAGCACCAGCAAATTACCTTCATCACCCGTTTCGCATCCGGTGATCAGCGTGACCTCCCATCCCCCCGCGGCAAGACCGCGCGCCGAATCCAACGTGTTCTCCTGCGCGCCCCCCACGATCATGCGCGTGATGACATGCGCAATCCTATTCCTCTCAACCCTCGCGATCCGATCCTTGCAACCCTCTCGATCCGATCCTTGCAACCCTCTCCCAGCGGGAGAGGGTAGGGTGAGGGGCAATAATTGTGAAGTGAGCGGGAGAGGGTAGGGTGAGGGATCGCAGACCCCTCCAAATATTCCCGGTAAAGCGCCTCCGTCTCCCGCACGCATCGCTCGATAGAATTTTCCCGCGCAAATCGAGCCTTCGCGCTCGCAGCCATGTCCGTAGCAGCCTTCTTATCCCATAGCATTTGCTCCACTGCCTCAGCCAATGCCCCCGCATCCCCTGGCACAACAAGCCGCGCGTCCTTACCATCGGCGAGAATTTCCGGCACGCCACCCACGCGCGAGGCGACAATCGGAATACCCAAACTCATCGCTTCCATCATCGCCAGCGGAAGTCCTTCCCACCGGGAGGGCAACACAAATGCGTCGAACAAGGCATAGTACGGTGCAACATCCTCTTGAAATCCCGCGATCCGAAAATTCCCGCCCAGCCCCGAAACCTTGATTTGCCGTTCCAATTGCCCGCGCAGCGGTCCATCCCCTACCCATAGAAATATCGCTTTGGGACATTTAGCGATAATTGTTTTTGCCGCTTCGACAAGAACCGCATGCCCCTTGGCTTCCCGCAAATTTGCCACCGTGCCGAGCACAACAGCTCCTGCCGGAATATTTAGTCGCGCGCGAAGGTTTTCGACTGCATCGCGCGACGCAGGCAAAGGCGACTCGATGCCCGTGCGAATCACACGAATTTTTTCCGGTGCAATTTTTTCCACGTTGCGAAGCCGCGCAGCCACGGCCTCGCAATTGGCAATGTACCCATGCGCAAAGCCCTGCGTGACGCGGTCCAGCATCGTGTGCGCTCGCGTCCTCCAATCATCCGTGCTGCGCGCCGCGCACAATCGCACGGGAATCGCGCAAGCCCATCCCAGGAGCCTACCCAAAATTCCCGTGTGATAAATGCTCGTGTGCAGAATGGAAATGTCCTTGCCGCGCAGAACCTCGGCAAGGCGCACAACAACGGAGGCATCCAGCGGACCGCGCATGTTTAGATGGATAGCTTCCAGACCCCGTTCTTGCGCCATTCGGACTAGCGTTCCATCACCGATCAGCGTGACAAGGCAAGGGCGGTAGGCATTGCTATCCAGCCGAGAAAACAATTCGAGAAGGGATTTTTCCGTACCGCCAAGACTGGAATTCAGCGTGAGCAGAAGTACGCCTGCGGGCCTGGAGGCCATGACTCAAAGACCTTCGCGCAACGATACCCGGGGAGGCCCAAAGATCTCTTGCATGCGGGCCGTATCCACAACAACATCCTGTTTCATCATGCGCACTTGATCCGGCGTGATCGGAATGCGCAAGCCGAAGCATTGCGCGATCATGGCCACGCACAAAGCCAAAGGGATGGGAATATGAGCCTTGTCCTTTTGCACTCCCAATTTCTCAGACAGCAGTGTCACGAGCTGTTCGAAGGAAACACGCTCGGGCCCGCCCACGTCCACGGATTGATTTTCCAAGGATGGATACGACGACGCGATATTCAGGCATCGGACAAGATCACCGACATAGATGGGCTGCAATAGATTACGCCCATTCCCGACGATCGGAATGCGTTTGCGCGTTTGGATGAGTTCCTTGAGCTTTGCGATGACTTTGCTTTCGCGTGCGCCGATTTCCCTGCCGAAAATCAAGGGGGAACGGACGATGACATGAGGAACACCCGACGCGCGCACTTCCTCCTCGGCAAACCACTTTGTCCGCAAATATTCGCTCACCGCCTCGGGCGCCGCCCCCAAAGTCCCCAGGTAAACAAGCCTTCGCACACCCAATCGGCGGCACTCGGCGGCAAGAAAGCGCGTCTTGCTCGCGTGCACGGACCGAAAAGTCCCCACGGAGGGGGCTTGCAAGCTACCTAAAAGATGGACGACAACATCCATTTCTTCGGGAATTATTTGTAGCGGTTTATCGCCGTCCAATTCATTAGGAACGAGAATGGCCCCTAAGCCAGTAAGCAACTGCTTTTCCTGCTCACTGCAAGAGGGGCGGACGAGAGCCCAGATCTTATTCCCCTGCCCCACTAGATAGGATACTAAATGCAAACCCACGTAGCCGTTTGCGCCTGTCACGAGAATGTTCATGGATTTTTTTTATTGACGCCTTGGCCCCTGTTGCGAGATCATCACCGAAATGACTAAGCGCATCATCTTAGCAGTCCCCGTCTTAATTGCAATAATCTTACTAAGCGTTCCCTTGATGGCCACCGCAGTCACGGACGCCATTACGACCCCCACAGATGCGACCATAGCAAAAACCAGCAAACTCAAGCCTGCAGAATTGCCGCCGGCCATTGCCCAGTTGCTGGAGGCCCCTACCAAACCTTTGCAAGGATTGGTGAAATCCGGTCACGTCGTTACCACAGGCCGTCCCGAAGTCTTGGTGCTTGGAGAGCGCGCGGGTTTCAAGCGCTACTATCAGGAAGGGCGGGGCTTGAAAATTGGCGATTTCCTGAGTTTTTCTGGGCGCGTGGAATTGTTCAACGACATCATCCCCATCGACAGCCTTATTCTAGCCGCAAACGAGCAGCGCATTCGGGGCATGAATCGCTTAGAATTCGAAGACACACTCGTGGACGACGAAATTCGGAACTCGTACACCAAAGCCGTAGCAGGCACGGCCATCATGAAATTAAAAGAGACCTGGCCTGTTTTGCGTTTCACCTACGACTGGCGTCAGATTTTTCGGGTGTACGACCAAAACCTCAACGGCTTAGAGGAATTTGATCAGGAAACCTACGAAGGTTTCATCGAGTACGCGATTCCCTACAAGCTTCCGATTTTAGGAGATTGGACCATCAACGCGGGATACAGCCGCATTCATTTGCGCTCCCCCGACAACATGTTCGCCAACGAGCAGCGCAACAAATGGACATTCAACAATTCTTTTCATATAGACAAAGAAAGAGAAATCTTTTTCCAGTACGAATATTTCGTGGGCAAACATGAAGATGCGCCGTTTATTTTGAAGCCCGACCAGCACACGTTTGTCTTCCAATGGCGCCGACGTTTCCCCGACTGGAGGCTGTTTTCCGTGACCAATTATACCGTGTCACGCGAGTTGTTCAGCCCGGACGTGGCGTTGTTCGCCAAACACGAGATTTTTCAGGAATTCAACAAGGACATCACGCAAAAATTGCGCGCCACGCAGAGAACGAC
>CAZOWS010000200.1:0-2697 GCA_964583365.1 uncultured Actinomycetota bacterium | reverse complement strand
GGCAAGTTTCGGCGCGTGTGACAAGAGGAACGAAGGAAGGCACAAAATTTTGTGGACCTTGGGTGGGAGTCCCGAGGGGTTTATGAATTTGGCTATCGCTGCGAGTGTACCGGGCGCAGTAGGCGCTCTGCGGCTTTGCTCCAAGAATGTCAACAAGACCACCGCGGGCGACAAGGCCATGAATCTGGTCAGGCGCTATGCTTTTGATGAGAGCGAAAGGGATGAACTCCGAGATCTTCGCAGCGATTCGCCGGCGATTATTTCCGGGGACCGGCTTTTTACGTTGGCGGATGTGGATGGTCCCATCGAAGGAAACTTTTCCTTCATCACGGACAACGGTGTGTTTGATCAGCCCGGGGTGCTGGAAATTGCACCCGGTGTTTTTCGCGTTCGCATCCTCGCAGTGCGGGATGGGAAGCCGGCCATTTTGACGGAGGATGTTTCCTACACGCGGTCGATCTGAGATAGAATAGTGAGAGAATGAAAACCTTATCCGATAAAGAAACACAGATTTTGCTCTCGTTTTTGGCCGACGAGGATCCCAAGGTTGTCTCCATGGCCACGGCCCAGTTGAGGCAGGTCTATACGCACTCGCAACCCGCATTGAGAGAGGTTTTGGCGAAGTCTTCCGTGTCGCTTCGCAAGCGCGCGGAGCCGCTGATACGGAAATTTGGTTGGGAGGATTTGGAGACAGAATTCAGGGAGCTCTCCGCGCGAGGCGAAGGGCGTTTTGACTTGGAAGACGGTGTTTTTTTGCTAGGCCGGTTCGCTACGCCCGATTTGGATATCACGCAATGCACCAAAGTTTTGGACGACATGGCCTTTGAACTCGCGCTGCGCCTGTATAGTAAGGACGATCCGGAGAGCGTCATCAAGAAAATCAACGACTACGTTATCAAGGAACAGGGCTTTGCGGGCAATAAGGAAAATTATTACGATCCCGAGAACAGCTTTCTGCATCGCGTGCTCGAAAGAAAAAAAGGTATTCCGATCAGCCTCGCATGCCTGTATTTGCTACTGGGTAGGCGATTGCACGTGCCGCTGTTCGGCGTGGGCATGCCCGGCCATTTTCTCGTGAAATACGAGGCCGAGGATGTGGAAATGTATATAGACCCTTTTAATAAAGGGAAGGTCATGACGCGAGTGGATTGCATGCGCAATTTGTTGGATGCCGGCTATGGTTTTCAGGACTCTTTTTTATATCGATGCAAGGCGCGCGATATTTTGAAACGCATGATCAACAATCTGATCATGATCTATGACCGTGCGAGAATGATGGATCACGAAAAACAGCTCGTGAAGTATTTTGAAATATTGAACAATCATCAGACGAAGCTTTGACCCCCCATCCCGGCCATGAATAAAAATGCCTCCGATACACTTACCATTGCAGGGCGTGCGTTTTCTTCGCGGTTGCTTGTTGGTACTGGGAAATTTTCGTCGGGCCAGGTAATGCAAGACGCTATCGAGGCCTCGGGCTCCCAGATCGTCACCGTGGCGCTGCGCCGCGTGGATTTGTCCAAGCCTCTAGATCCGTTCTTGACGCACATAGACCAAAACCGTTTTCTGCTTTTACCCAACACGTCCGGGGCGAGGAATGCCGCTGAGGCTGTTCGTTTGGCTCGTCTCGCGCGCGCGAGCGGGATGCCGAATTGGATCAAGCTCGAAGTAATTCCCGATCCGCGCTATTTGCTGCCTGATCCGATAGAGACGTTGAAAGCCGCTGAAGAATTAGTGAAGGACGGATTCGTCGTGTTGCCCTACATCAACGCGGATCCCGTGCTGGCCAAACGCTTGGCTGGAATTGGCACCGCGACCGTGATGCCACTGGCCTCACCGATTGGTTCGAATCAGGGGTTACGCACGCGAGCCGCGTTGGAAATCATCATCGAGCAGGCGACCGTGCCCGTGGTCGTGGACGCGGGACTTGGTGCGCCCTCGCACGCGGCCGAGGCCATGGAAATGGGCGCCGACGCGGTGCTCGTGAACACCGCGATTGCGGTGGCAAAAGATCCGGCCGGAATGGCGTTCGCTTTCAAACTGGCCGTGGAGGCCGGCCGCAAAGGCTTTTTATCGGGCTTACCCGGCGCACGAAGAGAAGCCGAGGCATCGAGCCCGCTGACGGGATTTTTGGATGCGACGAGATAAAAAAGGATAAAACTGTCATCCTGAGAAGGCCGCAGGCCGACGAAGGATCTAGTTTGGTTACAGAATAGATCCTTCGCCGCTTTGCGACTCAGGATGACAATGCTCTAAGAGGAGATAGGGAAGTCCTGTGACGTTCCAACAACAATTCGATTTGTTACCATTGGACCATCTCGCCGAATGCGCGGTGCATGCCACGTCAAACGATGTAGCCGCAGCCCTGGGTAATGGCGTCCGTTCTCTGGAAGAATTTTCTTTTTTGCTGTCCGATGCTGCTGGAACTCAATTGGAAGATATCGCAGGCCTCGCGCATGCGCTCACGTTGCAGCGTTTCGGCAAGACTATACAATTCTTCGCGCCGCTGTATGTCTCCAACGAATGCGCGAACATTTGCACGTATTGCGGATTTAGTCAGAACAATCTCATCGCGCGCAGGACATTGCGCGTGGAGGAGGTCGTTGCGGAGGCTGATATTCTGCGGTCTCAGGGGTTTCGTCACGTGCTTTTGGTTTCCGGCGAGCACGCGAAATTCGTGCCGATGGACTATCTCGC
>CAZOWS010000199.1:0-11550 GCA_964583365.1 uncultured Actinomycetota bacterium | reverse complement strand
AAAATTATGTGGCGCATTACAATCTTGCGGAGGCATTGTCCCAACGCGGCGGTTTGCAGGAGGCTTTGGAGCATTACCGTGAGGCAGCAGAAATCATGGATAGTAAGCCGGATTACCGGCTTATGTACGGAATCGCGCTGCGGAAACAGGGGCAGTATTCCGAAGCTATCGCCCAATTTGAGCAAATAGTGCGCGATCACCCCGATTACAATCAGGGGAATTACCACATGGCCGTGGCATTTTGCTTGCAAGGCAACAGTACGGAGGCAGCGAAGAAATTCGCGTTGGTTTTGGGCGAAGAACCCGGATCTGCCCAAGTGCATTATCGCCTCGCAGGATGTATGGCAGAGGCGGGGAAGTGGGATAGGGCAGGGACACACTATCAAGAAGCGATACGTCTCAACCCTTGTATTGCGGATTTTCACATGGACTATGGCATTGCGTTGTCACGCGAGGGAAATTATCTTGCGGCTGTCTTGGAATATGAGAAGGCATTGCGTCTGGCTCCGAACAACGCCAAGTTGTATTGCAACATGGGACTTGCGTTGGCCCGACAGGGAAAGGAAGATGCTGCGGTTGGCTGTTTTGGCAAGGCCCTTACCCTCGAGCCGGACAAAGAGGAAACGCATTTCAACTTGGCTGTTGCCTTATTCAAAATCGGTCACAGGGATAAAGCTCGTGAGCATTTTCTGGAGGCTTTACGCCTGAGGCCCGCGTATGCCGAGGCCAAGGAAGGATTGCAGTATTTGGAAGAGGCTGGAAGGCAGGAGAAAAAATGAGTTCGGCGGCGCAGTCGATAAGGCGTAGTAACTTTAAGACCGAATGGATTTTGGCGCTGATGCTCGTTGTGATAACAGTGGGCGCGTTCGGCGGCGTGATCCGATATGATTTTGTAAACTACGATGATAATAAGTTCGTGACGGGAAATACAACCGTGCGCGCAGGCATTACGGGCAAAAGTGTTGCCTGGGCTTTTTGTTGCGTGAAGGAAAATTGGCATCCCCTGACATGGTTATCGCATTTGACGGATGTCGAGATGTATGGCATGAATCCAGCCGGACATCATTTCACGAGTTTGCTTTTGCACATGGCTAGCACGTTGCTTCTCTTTTTTTTCCTTCGCAGCATGACAAAAAATAGCTGGCGCAGCGTTTGCGTTGCGGCGTTGTTCGCCATACATCCGCTGCATGCGGAATCCGTGGCGTGGGTAGCGGAGCGCAAAGACACGCTCAGCGCGTTTTTTTGGATGCTCACGTTGTGCCTGTACGCCTGGTACGCAACTCAGAAAAAATCCCGATTTCGCTACGCAATGGTGTTGCTGGCGTTTGCCGGCGGATTGATGTCCAAGTCCATGGTCGTGACGCTTCCGTTTGTGCTGCTATTGCTGGACTATTGGCCCTTGCGCCGTTTCGAGATTCGGGAAAAAATTCCGTTCTTTTTTCTTGCCGCAGTGATTGCGGCTGTTGCAGTAATTGCCCAACGGGCGGTAGGCGCTGTGCAGTCACTGGAAATATTGTCCTTGGTTGACCGCGTGGGCAATGCGATCGTTTCCTGCGTCTCCTATCTTGGCAAAATGATTTGGCCATACCAACTTTCCTGTTTTTATGTTCACCCGGGATCTGGTTTGCCTCGATGGCTGGTGGCTGCTGGTGTCGTGTTGGCTGGCATTACCTGGATTGCTTGGCGGGAGAGGAAAAGATTTGCCTACGGAATAGTCGGGTGGCTGTGGTATTTGGGGACACTGGTTCCGGTGCTGGGGTTGGTTCAGGTGGGGAGTCAAGGCATGGCGGATCGCTACACGTATATCCCCTCGATTGGAATTTTTATTGCGGCGGTATGGGGATTGGGGGATCTGTGGGACCGATGGCGTTTGCCTCGACGACTGCAGGGTTTGATTGCGTTGGCGATCGTGCTTTTGCTGATGGGTGTTGCGCGGGTTCAGGCAGCGACGTGGCGTGATTCGGCGACGTTGTTTCGCCATGCTTTAGACGTCGATGCAAACAATTGGGTGGCGCGTAGCAATCTAGCCAGCGCCCTTGTCGATCGCGGTCAATTTTCAGAGGCGCTTGAGCAATATCGAAGTGCAGAGACGATTGCACCCGGGGACGCTAATTTTTTCATCAGTTTTGGCTATGCGCTAGAAAAAAGCGGAGATTTGCTCGGGGCCGAAGATGTGTTTCGTAAAGCCTTAACGTTGGAGCCTGGCAATGCCAAAGCCCATTTCAATCTAGGGCTTGTGTTGGCCAAACAAGGGAAAGAAAACGAGTCTGCATTCGAGAAAGATCAGGCGCGGCAGCTGGATGGTTGCTACGTGGCGATTGAGTCTTTCAATCGCGGCAATGATTATTGCCAAGCTGGCAAATGGGACGATGCCATCGCGCAGTATCTTGAGGCGATTCGACTAAATCCTAACAATGCGCAATTCCACAACAATCTTGGTATAGCCTACGCGCGAAAAGTAAAATGGAGCGAGGCCATGGGAGCATACGAACAGGCATTGCAGCGGGATCCTTTTTATGTCGATGCCCATTACAATCAGGCACTGTCTTTGCTGCATCTTAGTAAAAAAGAGGAAGCGATTCGTGCGCTGAATCAAGCTCTGAAAATCGACCCGAAGTACGAACCCGCGCGGAAAGCATTGGGAATCAGCGATGAATAATCGCCTCATTGTTCTGCTTCTGGTGCTGATCGTGCTAGTGGCGTTCGGCGGAATCGTGAGCGCCGACTTTGTGAACATGGACGACGGATGGTACGTGACAGACAATGTCCATGTGCGCGATGGTTTGTCCTGGGAAAACGTGGTGTGGGCTTTCACTTCCTTAAATGTAAACTGGCATCCATTGACATGGATCTCTCATATGCTGGACTGCGAATTGTTTCACCTGAACCCGGCAGGGCATCACGCCACCAATCTTTTGTTGCATCTGTCCAACACGCTTCTTCTTTTTTTTGCGCTCCAAAGTATGACAGGCGCTTCTCTGCGCAGCGGCATAGTTGCTGCGTTGTTTGCCGTGCATCCTCAGCACGTGGAGTCCGTTGCCTGGGTGGCGGAGCGAAAGGACATGTTGGGGGGATTATTTTGGCTGCTCACGCTTATTGCTTACGTGTCCTACGCCAGAGACTCCTCTTCCCGGAGAAAGTACGCAACTGTTTGCCTGCTGTATGCGTTGGGGTTGTTGACCAAACCTATGCTCGTTACGCTACCGATGATTTTGCTGCTGGTAGATTATTGGCCGCTTGGTCGTGTGGGTGAAAGCAAGAAGATTCTCATCGGTGAAAAAATCCCTCTCTTTGTTATGGCAGGAGCATCTGCTGTCATTACTTGTTTGGCTCAATCGGCAGGGGGAGCCGTGCGTTCCTTTGAACATTTCCCTTTGCTATTGCGCATTGAAAATGCCATTTGGTCCGTGATGATGTATTTGGTCAAAATGTTCTGGCCCCTGCGGCTGGCGGTATTTTATCCACATTCGGGCGATGCGCTGCATCCTGGCGCGATTGGTGCTGTAGCACTTTGCATTGTCATGGTGACGGGAGCGGCTCTCTTGTGCGCGCGCAAATACCCCTATGGTTTCACCGGCTGGTTTTGGTATTTAATCACGTTGATCCCTGTGATTGGACTGGTGCAGGTCGGTAATCAGGCTATGGCCGATCGGTACACCTACATTCCGTCTATCGGAATCTTCATCACGCTCGTGTGGGTTGGTTTTGCCGCCATGCAAAGATGGCCCGCTGCCAAACGCGTGGGCGTTGTGGCCGCGACGGCGATCCTATTCACATTGATCGTGCTCACGCGCGTGCAGGCCGGGTATTGGCAGAACAGCGTGACATTATTTAAACACACTCTAGCAGTTACCAAAAATAATGAGGTAGCCCACAATAATTTAGGCAATGCTTTGCTCGAGCAAGGAGATTGCGACGGCGCGATAGCTCAATTTGCCGAGGCGATACGCATCAGGCCGGATAACTTCTGGGCGCACAATAATGCAGGCTATGTACTTCTGAGCCAGGGAAAATGTGCCGAGGCTATGCCCTATTTTCGGCGATCGCTCGATTTGCAACCGAACGATCCCAAAGTGCTTCGGAATCTGGCTTACGCGCTCGCGGGAAATGGAAATAGCGCCGAAGCGATCAGGATCCTTCAAGATAGGATGGTGTCTACCCCCCGGGATGCCCGACTGTGCTTGGACATGGCGATCTTTCTTGGCAGGGAAGGAAGAGTTGAAGAGGCGCGCGTTTATTTGGCAAAGGCGGAGCAAGGGGATAGCACCATGTCGGGTGAGATTCAATCGATTCGCGAGGCATTAAAAGAAAAAGAGAGCCATGGTGCAGATGCCCAATAATATCGCAAGACAGAAGGAATCATGGATAGTGTTGTTGCTGTCCTTGCTTGTGGTGGGGTTGTATGGCCAGATGCTCGGACATTCCTTCGTAGCGTTTGACGACCAGGCCTACGTGACTCAGAATTACAGGATTCGGCATGGAATAACGTGGGACAATTTAGTTTGGGTTTGGACATCGTTCCATGCACATTTTTGGCATCCGCTCACGTCGTTGTCTCTCATGTGGGATTGTCAAGTTTATGGATTGAACCCGGCCGGGCATCATTTCTCGGGACTGTTCCTGCATTTGGCCAACACCGTATTGCTTTTTTTTGTTCTTCGCGCGATGACCGGATCTTACTGGCGCAGCGCGTTCGTCGCGTGCCTGTTCGGCATTCATCCTCTGCATGTGGAATCCGTGGCGTGGGTTTCCGCGCGTAAAGACACTTTGAGCACTCTGTTCTGGTTACTAGCCATGGGAGCCTACGCGCGGTACGCGCGCGATGTCGGGTCCGTGAAGCATTATTTCTGGACAATTTTTCTGACCCTGCTGGGTTTTATGGCCAAGCCCATGCTCGTGACCTTGCCTTTTGTATTGTTATTGCTGGATTATTGGCCCCTGGCCCGCTGGCGGACTAGACAGGATCTTCCCGCATTGTTGAGAGAGAAAATTCCATTATTTGTCTTTTCTGCGGTGTTTGCGTGGATCGCTGTTCTCGCGCAACAAAAAGGTCGTGCCCTGGCTTCACTGGAGGAGTTACCATTATGGTTGCGCATGGGTAATGCCTTGTGGGCCTATCTTTGGTATGGATTCAAGATGTTCTGGCCGTCGGGTCTGGCGGTTTTTTATCCTCGTCCGGGATTCGATTTTCCGCTGTGGAAACCTGTTGTTGCTGCCATCGTTTTAAGCGGCATCACGTGGCTGGTGTTTCGCCAGCGGGAACAAAGACGGTATCTCGTCGTAGGCTGGCTGTGGTACCTGGGCACGCTGGTACCGCTGCTCGGTTTGGTCTCCGTGGGAAATTTCGGTATGGCGGATCGCTACACGTACGTGCCTCTTCTTGGATTGTTCCTCATGCTTGCATGGGGAGCTGTTGATGCGGCTGCTAGCTGGCGGGTGGCGAAGGTTTGGTTATGGGTCGCGGCCGTGGCGGGGCTTGTGGTGTTGATGCCCGTAACTTTTATGCAAGTCGGATATTGGAAAAATAGCAGAACACTCTTTGAGCATGCGAGGGACGTAACAGAGAATAATTGGATTGCCTGTCATGGTATCGGTCTTGCTCTGGAGCAGGAAGGAAAGTTTCCTGAGGCCCGAGAACAATATCTCCGAGCATTGCAAATAAGGCCTGATTTCGATAGGGCGCGCAACAACTTGGGAAACCTTGCGGTACGGGAAGGAAAGATTGCCGAGGCGATACTGCATTACAAAGACGTGCTGCGCAATAAACCAAGAGATCCGGATGTCCTTACGAATCTAGGCATTGCGCTGGATAAGCTTGGAAAAACACAAGAGGCGATGGACATTTATGCACAAGCGTTGCGCGCGGACCCCGATTGCGTTGACGCGCATGTCAATTTTGGTTTTGCGCTGGCGAGAAAGGGGGATCGTTCATCCGCGATGATCCACTATCGCTCGGCGTTGGAGCTGTGTCCCGAAAATGCAGATGCGCACAACAATTTGGGCAACGCGTTGCTTGAGGAGGGCGATGTCTCCGGCGCTTGGCAAGAATATTCCGCGGCTCTGACGACGGAACCAAGACACGCTGATGCGCTCTACAATGCGGCAGGGATTCTTGCGGGTTGGGGGCGACTGGAGGAGGCCGCGCAATATTACGAGAGCGTGTTGCAAATCACGCCGGATGATGCAGACGCACATGCGAACTTGGGTTTGGTGTTGGCCAAACAGGGCAACCTGAAATCAGCCATCGGCCATTTTTCTCAAGCGCTGCGATGTTCCCCCAATCACGCACAGGCCCAGAAGGCAATGGATCAATACGGCAAGGATGTTCGCAAGTAGGAATCATGGATCGGAGGGAGACACATGTATAAAGGAAAAAAAGTGGTTGTGGTGATGCCGGCGTTCAACGCGGCGCATACGCTGCGTCAAACTTACAACGAGGTTGTGGAGCAGCATTTCGTGGACAAGGTGATCGTTGTGGACGATGGCAGCAAGGACGAAACAATTGACATCGCTCGGACACTTGCGGAAGTGTTGGTGCACGCGCACGATCAGAATCGCGGATACGGAGCCAATCAAAAAACATGTTACAAGTTGGCGCTGGAACAGGGGGCGGATATCGTGATAATGCTTCACCCCGATTACCAATATACACCCATGCTTATCCCCGCGATGGTTTCTATTATCGGCAACGATTTATATCCCTGCGTTTTGGGGTCTCGTATTTTAGGGGGATATGCACAGAAGCTTGGAATGCCATGGTGGCGGTATTTCTCAAACCGATTTTTGACCTTGGCGGAAAATCTTATGATGGGCTCCAAGCTGTCGGAATTTCATACGGGTTATCGGGCATTTTCCCGAAAAATATTGGAAGAGTTACCTTTGGATGCCAATTCAGACGACTTTGTCTTTGACAATCAGATGCTCGCGCAGATTCTTTGGTTCGGTTACAAAATCGGGGAAGTGACTTGTCCGACGAAATATTTCGAGGAGGCTTCTTCCATTAATTTCTGGCGAAGTGTGACCTATGGATTCGGCTGCCTAAAAACGGCAGCGCAGTATTGGCTCGCAAAAAGAGGGTGGCTAAAATCAAGCCGATTCCCGGGAAAAATTTAGGAGCCGTCAATAAATAACCTATACATATTGCGCCCAGATTTCGGTCAGATTTGGACGCAACGATTGAGACAAAGCCGAGGAATAGCAGAGCTTTTTTGAGGCTTTGTCGATTGAGGCGCGTTCAAAGATGACCGGAAGATGGGATGCAAGATGTGTAGGTTATTTATTGACGGCTCCTTAGGCCTCTCTCTTCTTTCCCTCCATCAATAGCACGGAGGCCCATTTGCGTGGCCATAGTGTCACGTCCAGCCATGCAATCGGAATGAAGAAACGATTTGCATAACGGAAAAATGGTTCCGCCATGCGCACCCATGAAACATTGCCTCTTTTTGGCTTTATGCGGCGCCCGAGTTTTTCGATAAGTGGAAAACACGCGACCAGTATGCTCATCGTCATTTTATCGAGAGGCCCCAACACTTTTTGCGTGCGTACTGCAATCATTCCAGAGGAAGCGAAAAGTATTTCCAAATCTACCAGATCGTAGCGCCGGAGATGTTTCACGAAGCGGTCGTCGTTGGAAAAATAAAATTTTCCGTGAGGGACAGTGATGATCATTCGTCCCGAGTTGTGCATCACGCGGGCTAATTCCTGCACGGCCAGTACATCGTCTTGCACATGTTCCAGCACTTCCGAGCTGATGACCGCCGAAAAGGAGCCCGATTTAAAAGGTAGTCTCTGCGCATCGGCCACGACCACCCTTGCGTTCGGCCGGTTGTGTCGGAGTAGCCGCATCGCGTTTAAGGAAATATCCGAGTACACGATGCGTTCCTGTGCCGTGATGATCGGCGAAATGCCGCTGCCAACCTCCAGCATCAAACCTCGTTCCGAGCGCAGTTGGTTTTCTATCGCGCGCTTTCTTAAGATGTAACTGTAGAGGGAGTTCTTAAAAGCGGCGTACGTGGCATCCTGAAAAAAATCGTCGAATCGATTGGGCGCTGATGTCATTAAGAAACAGCATCGAGTTTTTTGAGTTCTTCACGCGCGCGTTTAGCCAAAGCATGTCGCGGGTATTGATCAATAATTTTGTGATAGGCGGCTGCGGCAAGCTCTTTCAGGTCGTTGGCTTGATAATTTTGACCCAATTGCCATTGGGACTGGCAAAAATTTTCCATTTTTTTCCTGTCGACGGATAGTTTCTTTTCAAGCCACGGTTTTCCGACCAGAAGCCCGGCTGCGCATACGATAATCAGTAGGATGACTCCGAGGATTAGCAGGCCAGATTTTTTTCCGGGCTTCATGGGACCACCCTCGCCCTTGACACCGCGTTCTGACATGCGCGATTGCGGGTCCAGGCGGGCCTGTAATTTTCCCGACGCGAACTGATCTAAAACGCCAAGAAGTTCCGCCATGGACGCGTAGCGATTTTTTTTGTTTTGTTCAAGCGCTTTCATCACGATTTGATCCAAAAGTAGTGGAATTGTCGGGACCAATCCGGAAGGAGACGGCGGAGTCTCTCCGGATGTTGGTCCTTCGAAGGCTGGTTTTCCTACGAGAAGCTCGTACATGAGGCAACCCAGGGAAAAAATATCTGCGCGTTCATCAGCCGCTGAACCTTTCCCCAGTTCCGGGGCCATCGTTCCGGGTAATGGTCCCGAGGGCGTAACGCCCGTGGCAAAGCCCGTGATGAACGGTCTGTCATTTTCATCGATAAAAATATTCGCAGCGTCGATTGCATTGTGCAACACACCTTTTTTATGAGCGTAATCCATGGCGGCTGCAATCGTGCGCACCCACCCGATCACGTCGAGTATCGGAAATAACGTTTTGCCGCGGAAAACAGAATGGCTGCGGTCGTCGAGTTTTTTCTGCAGCGTTTCTCCCCGCACAAGTTCCGTGACCGTGTAGGGTCTATCGTCGTGCATGCCAAAACTAAGTATGGGCAGGATGTTGGGGTGGGAAAGGCTTGCCAATTGCATAACGCGATTCTCAACGTCTTTTGCAGATTGGGGCAGCAATCGTATAAGGACTTTTCGTCCAAGACCCCGTTGTGTTCCTTCCAGAAGCACGTCGATGCTTGCGCCTTCAAATACCTTGTCTACTGCGTAATCACCCAGGATTTTACCGGCCCAATCATCGCTCATGGAATGTGTGCCGCTAACGGTGTGTATGTTTGCGACTGCTCGATAGGATTGTACAACGTGTCGCGCTCGACCGGATCGCGGCCGGCTTCGCGAATGAGGCGGACTATCTCTTCGCGCGAAAGCCCCAGCGGCGTTGTTGCACCCGCTTCATGCGTGATTTTTTCCTCGATCACTGTCCCGTCCATGTCGTCGGCGCCGAAATGCAGCGATACCTGCGCAATTTTCGGCGTGATCATGATCCAAAATGCTTTTATGTGAGGGAAATTGTCGAGCATCAGACGCGGGACAGCGAGATTGCGCAGGTCCAGCAACCCCGTTGTACCCGGCAAATCTGACATCTCGGTGTTATCGGGGTGAAAGGCGAGAGGAATGAAAGTCATGAAGCCGTTGGTCTCGTCTTGCAGCTCGCGCAGTTTAATCAAATGCTCGACACGCTCGGCCGGAGTCTCGATATGGCCGTAGAGCATCGTGGCGTTGGAGTGCAGTCCGGCACGATGCACCGAGCGCTGCATGTTCAGCCATTCGGCGGGACTCAGTTTCGCGCGGTATATAGCTTTGTGCACGCGATCGGTCAAAATCTCCGCCCCTCCACCGGGCATGGAGCCTAGTCCGGCGGCTTTTAATTCTTCGAGTGTTTCTTCCACTGATTTTTTGGAGAGTCTCACGATTTGCGCGAGCTCCACCATCGTGAAGGCCTTGATGTGGATATTCGGGCGCACGGATTTGACGGCCTTCAAGATATCCAAATAGTACGAGTAGGGGAGCTTCGGGTTGATGCCGGCCACCATATGCACTTCGCTGATGAAATAATCCAGCGTGGCCTTCATCTTTTCCCGTATTTCCTCAGGGGAGTAAACGTAGCCACCCTCTTGGCCAGGCAATCGCTGAAACGCGCAAAAATTGCAGCCCTTGTTGCAGATGTTCGTGTAATTGATGTGCTGATTGCGGTTGAAATAGGCGCGATTGCCGTTCTTGCGCTCTCGCACGATGTTGGCGAGCGCGCCGACGCTCAAGAGGTCGGGCGTTTCGTAAAGTTTTAGGCCGTCGTCAAAGCTAAGGCGTTCGCCGGCCAGGACTTTTTCGTAAATAGTCCCGAGACCCGCGCGCGAAACAGAGTTTTCTAAGATGGGGGATATCATGCGTTCTTTTCGTTTTCTTTAACGATCTCGATATTCCTCATAATCCCAGAAAATTTGGTCCGCGTCAATGAGCTGTGCTGATAGGTGGCGTGGAAGGAGGCCTCGTTCATGGCCTCTATCTTTTGAAAATCCAGCGTTGGGCCGGGGCCCTGAGTTGGCGAGAACTCCTCGCAGCGCGAGGGCAGGGGCTCTCGATTAAACGGGCAGACCTGCTGGCAAATGTCGCAGCCGAAGACGTGATCGCCGATGGCTTCGTGGAATTCTGCCGGGATGTCTCCGCGCGCCTCGATAGTCCAATACGCGATGCAGCGTGTAGCGTCCAGGACATAAGCCTCTGGAAAGGCTTGCGTGGGGCAGGCATCCAGGCACTTGCGGCAAGAACCGCAAGATACTGTGACGGGATCACCGGGCGTCAAATCCAAATTGGTGAGAATTTCCGAAAGAAAAAAGTAGGACCCGTGTTGGGGATGCAAGAGCAGTGTATTTTTGCCCGTGAAGCCGAGCCCGGCGAGCGTGGCAGCTTGTCTTTCCATCAGAGGGCCCGTGTCCGTGTAATCCATCAATTCAGTTTGCGGGCCCGCCAGCGCGATGATTTGGGCCTTGAGAACTTTGAGCTTTTTTCGCAAGACTTTATGATAGTCGCGCCCCCAGGCGTAGCGCGCTATTGTGCCGGAAATACGGGACATGACCCAATTTAGCTTTTTAAATTGGGATCGTGTCCCAGTATTTCCGGCAGGATCATAGTAATAACTAATCCCCAAACAGATAATGCTCTTCACCGACGCAAGAATTAATCTCGGATCCAGCCGCTTCTCAAAATTTTTCTCCAAATACGACATTTGCCCCGCGTAGCCCTTATGCAACCACGCCTGCAGATGCTCGCGCTCCTGCTCCAGCGGTTGAGCAGCACATACTCCGAACAAATCAAACCCCGCATCCAAGCAAAGCTGCCGGATTTTTTCGGTCAGGTTGTTAATTCCAGCACCTTCAAAACGAGTTTTTCTATGCCGTCGGCTGCTTCGCTGATGCGTTCAGCCAGCATGTAGGCGGGTGTTGTCACGAGCTTGAGATTTTCGTCCACGACGATTTCTCCAACAGCACAGGGCTGATGCAAGGCGCCCATCTTAGCGAGCGTAGCCGCTGTTTCTTTATGCGTGCCGATCGTGAGAATGGGAGAGATATTTTTAAAGATGCTTGCAAGCAGGGCCGGGGCAATG
>CAZOWS010000198.1:0-3051 GCA_964583365.1 uncultured Actinomycetota bacterium | reverse complement strand
GCGCGTAGGAGCGTAATGTCCAGAGGCGATTTTATTTTATTTGCCTCGGCAAGTTTCATCAAATCACCAAAGTGTTCATCTTTGCGCATGGCCTCCAGGAGTTGCTGCCATTGCGGCGCTTGCGAGCGGGGGGCCAGTAGTTGGGCCTCCAAAGTCTTGCCCTCATCGCATGCCAGGGCTTTCGGTCGCGTCCGCTGACTTAATTCATATTGCTCGGCTAATTTTTCTCCCACCGTCTGCGGATAAATAAGTCGCAAGGATTGTATGGCTTCGGCAAGCTGTCCCGTATGAAGTGCCCGCCAGATAGAGAGCAATTCATATTTTTCCAACAAAGATTTTCCATTGTTTATTCTTCGGTATGCGTTGTAGAGCAATCCGTCTTGGGGTGAAAGGACAGCGTTGATGTCCGTTTTTTGAAAGCGCGCGATATCCTTCTTATGAAAGCGCGGGTCGCCTGGTAACACGATGGTGTCATAATCAAAGAGGGTTAGAAGGCTCATGTTGATGCCGTAGAATGTCGATCCCCATTTATTTGCGCCAGATCCGCGCAATCCATGATGGATAATGTGTGCAAGCAATGCGGATCGCACGAGCAAACCCAAAAACAAGTAGTCTCGCACGTACTTTTCAGAAATTTTTATTCCGGACTTGTCCCAAAAAGTAAGTTTCTTGCCTCTTCTGTCAAGATTCTCCTGCACGCGAATACCTAATAAATCGAAAAAAGGTTTATAAGCATACAAAAACTCTTCTGGCCTATTATTCCAGTTTGGTAATTCGCTCAGGCGCGTCATTTCAGGCGTTGCGTAATAATGGAGTCGTTGTATTTCCGAGGTTGGGGATTGTTCTCCCAAGCCTTCCATGTGGCCTATGCCCATGTGCTCCAAAAGTGGCTGCGTTGGCAACAAACGTAGGCCGTAGGGGAGGCCTCTGCCCGGCAATTCCACGCTCTTGCCCTGAAACTCTTTCTTTGCTTTTTCTTCTAGCAAATAGGCTGGTAAAGCAAGGGGTTTAAAATCCGCTATGCTCTTGAGAAATAGATTGTCTTCGTGGATATCAAAGAAAGCGGCCAACTCGCGCCAATCGGCATTGCTTTTCATCAATCGGCGAAACGCCTGCTTCATTTTTGATTCGGCTTTCTCAACAGCCGATTTTTCATCAATGTCCAGCCCGCCATAAAAACGATGTACGCCCTTGCCGCGCCCAAAAGATGCAAGAACGCCATTTTTTACCATCCATGTCTCTGCGCCGATGCCTTTGCCGACCAGCTGATGTTTGCTGTGCTGCATTGCAGTAAAGGAGCGCCCATGAATGCTGCTGTTCCGAAAGGCCAAAGGATTGCGCACGGGGACTAAGAAGAGATTGTCGGTGTTGGAAAAAATTTTCTTGTACGCGGCTGTAGCGGATGTGTCACCCAACAGTACTGTTCCATCCGGCGCTTTGAAGGCCCCGATGCGAATAAATATGTCCTGCTTGTTGTAGGCTAGATAATCCTGAAAGCGTCTCGCTTGAGCCATGGATTCGCATTGTAGGATGGCCGGGACATAGATTTTGTCCGGTACATCGGTTGGCACTAGCGCTGAGAGTGCTGGAATGGCTCGCGAGTAATGATTGAATATTTTTTTCGCACGTTGGGTATAGAGCGATTCTTTACTATTGGGAATGTCAGGCATTTTCTCGCGTAAAGCTTTCCATGCATCAACGATCTCCTGCGTAATCGGCACGAGCCGATCTAGCATCATCTTGTAGAGGACAATGAAATCGATAGGCTCCAATCCATTTACCATCATCAGCTTTTGATCCAATTCTCCGATTTCGCTTGGGATTCTCGATATCGTAAAATTTCCAGCTGCAGCGATCAGTAATTTGCAATCGTCGATGCTTCGAATGCTAGCTCTTGTCAGCATCCACAGAACAGAATAGCGTTTCGTGAAGTCTGGGATAATTTCCGCTAAATAGTTTCGTAAGTCATCTTCTTGATCCGGGCTCAATCCTAAATGCTTCCAAACGGATCGCATGTACCAAACAATCGGCGCTTCTTCGCGACCATAGTGCGCGTTCAGAGCGTGGATTTCTGCAAGCGTGTTGCGCATGTCCGCCATATT
Organism: uncultured Actinomycetota bacterium; assembly: GCA_964583365.1. Taxonomy (GTDB): domain Bacteria; phylum Auribacterota; class Ancaeobacteria; order Ancaeobacterales; family CAZGMX01; genus CAZOWS01. Next base: position 949 of record CAZOWS010000198.1, on the reverse strand, counting down.
GCTAAAACTGCCCCTCCACAGGGATAGCAAAACGCCCAGGATATAGATGTTGTCCCGATCAAGGTTCTCGAGAATGGATTGGATCGTGGCCCAATCGTTTTCCCATGCTTTTTTCGCATGAAGATGAAGGTGGGGAAGAAAATGGTCGCGGTATGCGTCGCGTAAAAATGCATCGTCCGCAAAATGCGCCAAAGGCTTGGCGACCGCTTCCAGCTTTTCTGGCGATCTGAGTTTGTATTGGGTTCGAAGAAGGGGGAGCATTCCCAACACGACAGCACTTTGGGGGCCGGCGGCCAAGCCAATGCGCACGAAGCTAGGCCAGAGTATGGAAAAATCTTTGCGTATCGAGCGCCGCAATTTGAGAATTTCCATGGCAACAGCTTTAACTTTATCAATGCTATCGACAGTACAAAGCAAGTCCAAAATACCCGGCCAGCTTGATGGCAATGTATCGCCAAACTTTTTTTGAAACTGTTGGTAAAAGGCTAGGAGAAACAGCCATAGTTTATCGCCCAAGACAGGCGTCAACTTTTTGATGGCCACGGCAATCATGCGTGCGTCTTGCGGGCCCCGAACATAATGATTGCCGGCAAATTCCTGAGCCGCCTTAAAAATATCGTCACACTCTTGCGGCGTTGAGGATTCGTAGATTTCCTTCCATACGGCGTATCCACACAGTTTAATCATGTTGGGGTGATCATGTGCCCATTGGGCCAACTGTGGAGTAGCCTCGACGAACTTTTTTGCCTCTCTTTCTTTGAGTGCTTCCTCAATGACTTTGATGTTGGATCGCGGAGCTAGAGAATATGCGTTTTGCGGAAGCAATAGGCAAAACGCCATTGCGACACAAATCATGCGTTGCCACCACAACCGGTGTGCTGGTCTCATCATTTACGTATGTATCTCCTGGATTGGATTTTACATGCAAAATCCACCATTGTCAAGGCGC
>CAZOWS010000197.1:0-3399 GCA_964583365.1 uncultured Actinomycetota bacterium | reverse complement strand
GCCGCCGGCATAGAACCCGGCGATGAAGTGATATGCCCTTCCTTCACCTTCCTGGCAACCGCGCTGGCCGTGTTGCAGCACAACGCCATCCCAGTCTTCGTGGACATTGATCCCGTCACGTTCAACATAGACCACCGCAAAATCGAAGAGAAAATCACGCCGCGCACCAAGGCCATCATTCCCGTGCACATACACGGGCTTCCGGCCGACATGGATCAGATCCTGGCGATCGCGCGCAAACACCGGCTGATCGTCATCGAAGACGCCGCGCAGTCGCATGGCGCGTTGTACAAAGGCCGCAAAACCGGAACTATCGGGGATATGGGCTGCTTCAGCCTGCAGGCCAGCAAGAACTTGCCCGCGGGCGAAGGTGGCCTGTTTGTCACCAACAACAAAAAACTGCGCGACACGGCCAACATGGTCCGCATGTTCGGCGAAAACATTCATGACGACAGCGACGTGAAGATGGACAAGACACATCCGCTGGAAGACGCGCGCGAATACAACGCCTTCATGATGGGCTGGATGTATCGCATAACCGAGATGACGGCCGCGCTGGCCCTCTCGCAATTGTCTCGACTGGAGCACACCAATCGCAATGGACAAAAAAATGGCGCGTATCTCGGCGAACAATTATCGATCTATCCGGGCATCATTCCACCTAGCGCGCCAAACAATCGCACGCATGTCTTTCACAAATACCGCGTTCGTCTCGACCCCCACGCGATGGGATTGGACATTGCTCCGATAAAACTGCGCGATATTTTCTTGAAAGCCTTGAACGCGGAAGGCGTGGAGGTGGCGCTATGGCAGACGCGGCCACTCCCGGGCCAGGATCTTTTCCGCAATAAAATCGGCTATGGAAAAGGATGCCCGTGGACATGCCATGGCGGCGAAGCAATCCAATATCGCTCCGAAGATTATCCCGAGACGCAGAAACTGCTGGATGATTCGTTTCTCATCGGATCGGAATCGTATCCCATCTTTGCCCAGCCGCTGAGTCTAATGAAAGAATACGTGAAGGCGTTCGACAAGGTGTACGCGCATATCGGCACATTGGCACAGGCAACATCATGACCTATCGAGTCGGGATACTAGGCGCGGGGGATATGGGACGGGTCCATTCTTCCATTCTACTCGCGGATCTACGCGTGCAAATCGTCGCGGTAGCTGACAAGGCCACCGAGCGGGCGCGCCTGCTCGCGGCCCATTCGCAGGCCAAGGTCTTGAGCAGCCTCGAAGACTTATTAAAAGAAAATCTCGACATTCTGTTTGTCTGCTCGCCGAATTTTACGCATCGCGACGCAGTACTCGCCGCGCTCGCAAAGGGACTGCATGTCTTCAGCGAAAAACCGATGGCGCTGAATCTCCAAGAAGGACAAGAAATTTTGGACGCAGTGAAGAAATCCCGGCGCGTCTATCAACTGGGTTTCAACCGGCGATTCTCGCCCGCGTATCTCGCGGTCAAAGAAAAAATCCAGGCCGGGTTTAAGCCTTACGTGATGGACATCAAAATGAACGAAGGGGAGATGAAAAATCGCGACTGGATCACGGCTGCGAATTTGACAGGCGGATACCTCAACGAAAACACACTGCACTTTTTCGACATGGTGCAATGGCTTGCGGGCCCCATTCGTGAAATATTTGCGGTCGGGCGCGCCAATCTCTATCGCGACATGACGGATTTTGTCCTCACGTTCGTTACCGAAAAAGAAACGTTGGCCTCGGTTACGACCTCGGGACATGCGACGTGGTTTTATCCGTGGGAAAGGATGGAGGTAATTGGCGATCACGAAGCCCTCATCACCGAGGAAACGCAGAAAGTAATGCATAGCCAAGGCCTGCGCGAGGCCAGCCAACAAACGGATTACTTTCAATTGACCAGTGAAAAGCGCTGGGGCTACCAGGACGAAGTCAAGGCGTTCCTCGACGCGATTGAGAACAGGTCACCATCGGTTTACAACGCAGAAATGGGATTTGAAATTCTCCAGCTCGTGGCTGCCTGCTACGAAAGCGTGCGCACCGGCAAAAAAATCACGATGCCGGCACGCAAGAAAAGAGGATTTATCCGCAAAGGGTAAGTCCGGTCAAGAAAACCTTGTCGGATACGCCGGCTGTCCGTACAATCCCCGACAATGAAAGCCGCATTCGTACTGCTTATGCTGGGCATTCTCGGTGTTTGGATACAGAGGTTGTATCTGGCCATCACGTATAAAAAAAGAGAGTTTTTTCTAGGCGACGGAACCTATCCGACGCCCGGCGCAGATGCACCGCTTGTCTCCATCCTTGTTCCCGCCCGCAACGAAGAGCGCAATATCGGTAATTGTCTGGGGTCTCTTTGTAAACTCGATTACCCTAATTACGAAGTCATCGTTATTGACGATCGCAGTACGGACAACACGGCCGCACTCGCGGAAGAATTCGTGCACAAGGATGCGCGGGTAAAATTGATTCGCAATCAAGAATTAGCCGAAGGTTGGATCGGCAAGAGTTTCGCGCTATTCCAAGGCCAGGCCCATGCGCGCGGTAAATGGCTGCTGTTCAGCGACGCAGACACGGTGCATGCCCCCGGCGCTCTCTCTCAGTCCCTGCAGCTCGCGTTGGACAAGAACATGGACATGGTAACCCTGTTGCCGAGTCTCACCGGGGAAAGTTTTTGGGAAAAATTATTGCAACCCATTGCCGGGGCCGTGTTGATGATCTCGTTTCCGATTCCCAAGGCCAACAACCCCTCTTCCCAGGTTGCGTTCGCCAACGGCCAATATATATTAATCAAACGCGAGACCTACGACAGAATCGGCAAGCACGAGGCATTGAAGGGCTTCTTCCTCGAAGACATCGCGATGGCCAAGGCGGCCAAGGCGCTCAAGGCCCCCATGATGGTTGTCCCGAGCCCGACGCTGTATCAAACCCGCATGTACAAGAATTTCAAGGAAATCTGGCATGGCTGGAGCAGAATTTATTTCTACATATTCGAGAAACATTTTTATCGCATACTGCTGAGCATCGTGGGGATTTTTTTAATCTCGCTCTTGCCAGTCATCGCCACCATCTCGCTGGCCAGCGCTTGGATTGTCTTGGGATATCTACCCCAGTTTGCGTTCTCGATGTTCGTGCTGGCCTTGCTGCAACTCATAGTCATGCGCATCGCGGTATTCCGGTACTACGCGCTGAGCGGCTGCAACCCCTATTACTCTATATTGAATCCGCTGGGATGCCTGATCATGATGGGAGTTCTCACCGACTCCTTACTCAAGATTTTCTCCAAAAAAGGAATGACCTGGCGAGGAACTACCTACGCGAAATAAACGCAAGATTGTCGCAACGCATGTTGAGTGATAAACTTGTCCTGTCGTGAGCCCAACAGTATTTAGAATAAAAAAAGTAACTGCTCAGGTC
>CAZOWS010000196.1:0-2695 GCA_964583365.1 uncultured Actinomycetota bacterium | reverse complement strand
GCTCGCCATCGGGTGCGTGGTGATTGCGGCGCTTGCTATGGGCGTTATTACCTACGCGGTGGGTCATTTTACTTTTTCCCGGTATTTGCAAATGCTCTACGTGCCTGGCGCGGGTGAGCTCACGGTTTTTTGCGCGGCCATTGTGGGCGCTGGCCTAGGTTTTTTATGGTTCAACGGGTATCCGGCGCAGGTGTTTATGGGGGATACGGGTTCCCTCGCGATGGGTGGCGCGCTCGGCATGATCGCGATTCTTACGAAAAAAGAACTCGTGTTGCCTTTCGTGGGAGGCATTTTTGTGATCGAGGCAATGTCCGTGATTTTGCAAGTCGCTTCCTTCAAGTTGACTGGCAAGCGCATTTTTAAATGCGCGCCTCTGCATCATCATTTTGAGATGAGCGGGTGGGCGGAGCCGAAGGTGACGGTGCGATTTTGGATCGTGGCGGTGATCTTTGCGCTGTTTAGCATCATGACGCTGAAACTCCGATAGGAAAGGAGTCCCACCATGAAAATAATTTGCGTGGTAGGTATGGGGCGCAGCGGGGAAGGGGCAGCGCGGCTGGCATTGCACAATGGTTTGGGCGTGAGGTTGATCGAGCAAAAGCAGAACGCGCAAACAAGTGAGAAGGCTAAAATATTGCGCACGCTGGGTGTGGAAGTGTTTTTGGGCGCGCATGGCGCAGCGATGCTCGACAACGTGGAGGAGATCGTGGTCAGTCCGGGCGTGAATGCGTCGTCCGATATTTTTGTTTGGGCCCGGGAGCGCGGGATTCCGGTTGTCGGAGAAATGGAATGGGCCACGCGGCAATTTCAGGGTAAAGTTGTTGCCGTAACAGGGACCAATGGCAAGACCACCACGACGGCGCTGATCGCGCATTTGCTCAACGAGAATGGTATCTCGGCCGTTGCGTGTGGCAATATCGGCACGCCGCTCTCGCAGGTGATACTCTCGGGACAAATTCCTCAAGTGGCCGTTGCGGAAATCAGCTCGTTTCAATTGGAAACCATCGAGTCCTTTCATCCGGCGATTTCTGTGTTTCTGAATTTCACGCCGGACCATTTGGATAGACATGCCACGCTCAACGAATACTGGCTGGCTAAGCTGCGCATCTACAAGAACCAAGGGCCCAGCGATACGGCGATCGTGCATCGCGATCTCTACGACAGGTTGGAGCCGCTCTTGACCAGTCGTGGAATAACTCCCGTGACGTTCGGGTTGGACAAGACGCGCGCGGATGTCTCTGTCCGGGACGGTATTGTTTCCTGGCGCGGGCGCGGAAAAATTTGCGCTGTGTCCGATGTCCCACTGCTGGGCAATCACAATTTGGAAAATGTCTGCGCGGCTGCGGCCGTTGTGTCCTTACTGGAATTGCGCGCGCCGGCTATTGCGCGGGCGATGAAAACATTTCGCGCGGTGGATCATCGTTTGCAGCCTGTCGGGCAATTAGGAAAAGTGCGCTTTATCAACGATTCGAAGGCGACGAACGTGGATGCTCTGTCCGTTGCTTTGCGGTCTTTCCCGGAAAAGGTTGTTCTTATAGCGGGTGGAAAGCACAAGAATCAGGATTTTTCACTGTTGCGGTCTTCGGTGCAGGAAAAGGTCCGGTCGGTGGTGCTTATAGGAGAAGGTGCGGAAAAGATAGCAGCGGATTGGGCGGGCGCTACGGAAATTCTGCGCGCGGAGTCGCTCGAGGATGCCGTGGAGCAGGCTTTTGAAAAGGCTCAGCCTGAGGGTGTGGTGCTTTTATCGCCCGCTTGCGCGAGCTTTGACATGTTTACCGATTACGAGCAGCGTGGAAGAGAGTTCGTGCGATGCGTGGGTGCGTTATCCGAGGGAGGTGGCCATGCGTTCGATTCCAAAGAAATTTCACGAAGCGGACATCAGCTTCTTTCTTGAGTTGACGGTTACGGTCACGTTGATCATGTGTATTTGGGGATTATTGTGAGGCAAGCAGCCGCCATCGAAAGGTCCGTGCTGTTGCTCGTTGCGCTGGCTCTCATGGGCATCGGCGTGGTGATGATTTTTAGCACTAGCGCGGTCTTCGCGCAGGACAAGTTTCACGACAATACTCATTTTCTTTACCGGCAACTGCTGTGGAGCGTGATCGGCCTGATCGCTTTCCTAGTCATGTTGCGCTTGGACTATCACCGGTTGGCCAAATGGAGCCATTGGATGATTCCCGCCGTGGGGATATTGCTCGTGTGCGTGCTGGTTCCGCCGTTTGCGCGCTCTGCGGGTGGTGCAAAGAGATGGCTTCAGATCGGTCCGTTGAGTTTTCAGGTTTCTGAAATCGCAAAATTCGTGATCATCGTCTATCTCGCAGACTTTCTCTCGCGCAAACAGGATTCTATGCGGAGTTTTGGAAAGGGTTTTATACCGCCCGCGACGCTGTTGGCTGCGTTTCTCGGGCTGATCATGTTGCAGCCGGATTTGGGCACCGTGATCGCGATCAGTCTCGTGTCCGTTGTGCTTTTTTATCTTGGGCGTATGCGATTTGCCTATGTGGGAGGTGCATTCCTCGCGGCATTGCCAGCGCTGTATTTTTTTATTTTTCGCGTGCCGTATCGCAGGCGCAGAATTCTGGCGTTTCTCAATCCCTGGGAGGATCCTCAGGGCATCGGATACCTGATCATTCAGTCTTTCATATCGCTGGGGTCGTGGGGCATTCACGGATTGGGCCTGGGGCAGAGCAGGCAA
>CAZOWS010000195.1:0-16845 GCA_964583365.1 uncultured Actinomycetota bacterium | reverse complement strand
GCAGCGCGATTCCGTACATAAGCCGGTAATCCGGCTTACTATCCATGATTTCTGCTGCCTCACGGTAATGCTCCAAAGCCTCCTGCAAACCGCCGCGTTGGGACAATGCCTCCGCAAGATTGTAATGCGCCACATAATTTTCTTGCGTCACTCGCGTAGCATGTCGATATAGGTTGACGGAATTGTGCCAGGTATCGGCTTGCACGATGGCAATAAGCATAAGGATGCTAACCAGTACGCAAGCAGATAGCGCCAACAATGCTCTGGGCAAACGGGACCTCACCCAAATATCCGCGATGCTCCATGTCAGCGCGATAAACAAACCTAAAAGAGGAACATACGCGAAGCGGTCCGCCATGGCATGAGACCCGGCAGAGACGAGACCGCTCATAGGGACAAGGGTTCCCAAAAACCAAAGCCACCCCATCAGGAAATAGGGCGCTGGACCACGCAGAATCAAAGCGGCCATCGTTACCACGACTAAAAATAGGCAGGCCCCTCCAACGGGCATAAGATGCTCTGAGATTTCAGAATGGGGATAAAAGAAAGCCAAGTGCGTCGGCCAGACCATTTTAAAGATGTACAGCACATACGAAACAAGCGAATTGCTAATACGGTCCGACACGCTGAGATTCTCGAGCGTGGCAAGCGCATGAATGCGCCATTGCGAATACAGCGTCATGAACACGCTTCCTGCCACAAAGATAATAAATGGAATCTTTTCGCGCACGAGTTTGGCGAATGTATCTCGACGCAATCGTCTCAAAGGCCAATAATCCAACAGAAGAAAGACGAATGGCATTGTCACAAGCACCGGTTTTGCCATAAGACCAAGAATCAATAGCAACGCAACAAGTCCGTATCGAAGCCAACTGGGTCTTTGGGCGTAACTCCCGTATGCTCCCATGCATAGCAGCCAAAAGGTAGCGCTCAGGAGACCGCTGCGCATCGAAACCCAAGCAACCGTTTCCGCATTGATCGGGTGCACGGTAAAAAGGGCTGCAACAAAAGCGCTTTGCCATCGCTTTCCGGTCAACCGCATCCAGACGAGAAAACACAAAACAGCATTGATCGTATGCAACAAGACATTCAGCATATGGTGAGGACCGGGATTTATTCCCCACATCTGGTTGATAAACATATGAGAAAGCCATGTCAACGGGAACCAATGATAATAGCTCGTGTTGGTAAAGGCCCACTTTATGCCATCGAGCGTCCACCCCATTCGCACATGCGGGTTTTCCAAAACGTAGCCGCTGTCGTCGTAACTGACAAAATCATACCCCGCTGTCTTGGCGTAAATAAAAGCCGCAATCGCAACGAGAAATAAACAGATAAGAAGATTCCACTGCCTGGAGCTTGGTTGCTGCATCCTCATCGTTGCGCCTTCTTTCGCGCGATCAAGTCATTCCAATTTTTTTGGGCCTGCTTGTGTCCAGGACAAATTTCCAGGGCAAGTCGATAACACTCTAGCGCTTCTTGCCTGCGGCCAAGACGGGACAAAACATTGCCCAAATTATTGCGGGCATCCGGATCCTTTGGCGCAAAAAAAATGGCCTGCTCGTAGTAGTGAATGGATTCGAGATCACGCCCTTGCCCCATGAGTGCATTTCCAATATTGTAATACGCGTCAGCCATTTCAGGATTGATTCGCAAGGCTTGCGCGTACTGTGCCATCGCCTCTGCAATTTTGCCTTCGCCAATCAAGACATTCGCCCAATTGTTGTGGGCTTCGGCATTCTCCTCGCCTGAATTCACAGCTAAAGCATAATGGTGTAGCGCCTCCTTGGTCTTGCCCTGTTGCGCCAATAACAATCCCAACCCATTGTGTGCGGGCCCATAATCGGGCCGCAGTGACAGAACCTCTTGGTAAGACTGCATGGCTTCGGCTGTCTTACCCTGCTTAGCCAAAAGATGGGCCATTTGAAGGCGCGGCTGCAACGCTTTGGGATGCATGGCGATCTCCTGTTGATAGTGATACATGGCTTCGGAGATATTCCCTTGCTGGGCGAAGGTGATCGCCAGCACGCGATGCGCGAGAGAATTATTTTGTGTCACGGCCAGCGCATGATCAAACAGCGTGAATGTATTGCGCCAAAATTTCATTTGATATTGTGTGCAACAAATCAGTACGACGACCACCATGCCGGCCAACAGCACATTACTAGTTTTAGAGAAATACCAATACCGGAAACATTGCTCCGCACCCCAACTAATCATGAGGAATATGCCGATCAACGGAATGTAGGTGTAACGATCCGCTATTGCCTGGGACCCTATCTGCACAAAGCCGATAACAGGAACTAATGTTCCTAAAAACCACAGCCAACCGACGATTAAGTAAGGCGCGGAAGCGCGTGCGCGCCAAAATCCCACCGATAACATACCCAGTATAAAAATCGCACCGACAACTTCCCAGAGCGGCAACACAGCTGGATAGGGATACAATATCGCCAGCCCTCTGGGGAAGAAAGCCTTGGCCAGATATTCCACGTAGGCCAGCGGCACATGGCTCAATCTCAAAGCCAAAGACATTTTCTCCAAAGACACAACGGCATTGCCCTGATGCTGAGAGATAAACGCGATAGCGCTGCCAACGCCTGCGAGAAAAAAGAGCGGGCATTTTTCGAGAAACAAAAGGCGCCATGAATCCGTCCCCCATCTTTTCAACGGCCAATAGTCCAGCAACAAGAGCACGAACGGTAAAGTCACCATCATGGGCTTAGACATCAAACCACAAAGAAAAAAACCCATCACCAAGACATACGACATGCCATATGTCTTAACTTTGGCGTACCGCCCATACGCGATCAACGTCAGCATCCAAAACAAGCCGCTGAGCATGTCCCTCCTCTCCGCGACCCACGCCACCGACTCCACGTGCAGAGGATGCAAAGCAAACAGAGCAGCCACAAACGCGCTGCGCCCTAAATCCCCAGTTGCTTGAAGAAAAAAATAAAAAAGCAACACCGTGTTCAACAAATGCAAAATCAAGTTGGTGTTGTGATGCCCTACCGGATCAAGCCCGTATACCTGGTAATCTGCCATATGAGAAATCCATGTCAGCGGATGCCAATTGTATTTCGTGGATGTGAAGGCCCATGCCAATCCTTTGCTGGTGATCCCCTGTTGGACATAACTATTGTCCGTGACAAAAAGCTGGTCATCATAATTCAGAAAATTATGATTTGGCAAATCCCAATACGCAATCCACCCCGAGAGAATGAGCAGGAATGAAATCCCCAACAGCCAGATCATCCGCTTTTCTGTCGCGACGGGAGTAAATTCGCTCATAAGCCTAGCTCCTTCTTTGGAAGTGCCTTAAAAAGATTCGCGCGAGCATTGGTATCTCCTGAATTCAATCGAACTGCCTCGCGGAAATGGCTGATTGCCTCTTCGGTTTTCCCCTCATTGCCCAAGGCGGCTCCTAGGTTATTGTGCGCCTCGGAATAGTCGGGCTTTAGTCTCAAAGCCTCGCGAAAATACTTTATCGCCTCCTCGACTTTACCTTGTTGAGCAAGCAGAGTGCCTATACTGTAGTGAATCTCTTCATTGTTGGGCACAATTTCCAACGCCTTGCGATAATGGAATTCTCCTTCCTGAATTTTTCCCTGAACCGACAAAGCCGTACCTAGCCCGAAATGGGCAACCCAATTTTTCTTCGTCACGTTGAGAGCATGTTCAAACAACGTGATGGAGTTTTGCCAAACTCTAACTTGCTCCCTGGCTTGAATCACCAGAGCCATAAGTATCCCCAACGATAGTAGACCCAAGAACCAAGATGACCTGCGCAAGGGAACGAGAAAGTCAAATACACCCCACACGACCAGAATAGATATCCCAATCAAGGGAATATACGCGTAACGATCAGCCATAGCGTGAGAGCCAGCCTGTACCAACCCGGACATGGGCAAAAGTGTTCCTATATACCATAGCCAGCCCACTAATAAATAGGGCGCGCGCTTTCGGACAAGAAAGGCTCCAACACTGACGCAAAATAAAAAACTCCCGACCGCTATCACCTGTGCTTCGGGCAGTCCAAATCGCAGCGGATAGAACACGGCCAATTTTGTTGGCCAAAATATTTTATATAGGTAAGACACGTATGAGAAAAGTACGTTACCCATGCGCTCCGATACCGAAAATCTTTCTAGCGGTATGACAACATGGATGCTCCATTGATTATAGAACGTGATAGCCATGCTGCATCCGACAAGAAGCAACAGTGGAATTTTTTCACCTATCACCCGTGCTAAAGACTCTCGAGAAAAACGCCCAAATGGCCAATAGTCCAGTAAGAGAAATACAAACGGCAATGTCACAAGAATAGGTTTAGCCATAAGGCCAAACGCTAAAAACATAGCAACAAACCCATAAGAGCTAATGCCAGGTTTACGAACATAACGGACATAGGACCCCATGCAGAGAAGCCCTAACATTAGACTCAAAACATTGCTGCGCTCTGATACCCAAGCAACGGATTCAACATTGATCGGGTGTACCGCAAAAATTGTGGCAACAACCACGCTTTGCCATTGTTTGCCTGTCATCTGCTGCAGCACCATAAACAGCAAAGCCCCGTTGGCAGCATGCAGGATAATATTGACGAGATGATGGAGAGCAGGATTTAATCCAGCGGCTTGGGTTACAGCCATATGGGACAGCCACGTGAGAGGAAACCAATGGTAGTATTGCGTGGTGGTGAATGCCCATCGAATTCCCGCCAAGGACCATCCCATCTTGACCTGGGGATTATCCAATATGTAACCCTTGTCGTCGAAACTAACAAAGTCGTAGTGAACTGCTGGAGCATAGACAAGCGCGCTTATCGCGAGAAGAAATAGTACGATAAAAATATTCCATTGCTTGGAATTGCCACTTTCAGCGATCATCACGTAATTGCCTCAATGCGTCCCGGGCCTCCGAAAAATCTGTTTGCAGCCGAAGGGCTTGCTCCAACTCTGCCTCGGCCTTACCCGTCTCACCTTGCTTGGCCCAAAGCACACCCAGGTTATAATGGGCTTTGACAAGATCTGGATGCGCCTCTAGAACCTCCGTAAATACCCGAATCGCATCCGCATTTTTCCCCTGCCTGGCAAGCACGACACCCTCATCGAATCGCGATTCCTGTGTATCAGGAGAGGAATGTTCATATCTCCGTTCCAACGCAAGCTGCCTGTTATCCCGGGCCATTCTATGGGCTGGATCAATGCGCAATGCTTCGTCGTAATGATGCAAGGCTTCATCTGTCTTGCCCATACGAACAAGCACCAAGGCCATGTTGTTGTGAAGGTCGGGATCATCGGGCATAAAACGCAAGGAATGCTGGTAATGTGCGATCGCATCATCCAACTTGCCGATTTTAGCAAGCGCGTTGGCAAGATTGTAATGCAGACCCCAGTTATCCGGGGACATAGTCAATGCTTTCTCGTATTGGGCTATGGCTTCAACGTATCTGTCCTGATGCAACAATGCCTCGCCTAACAAATTGAACGATGTAACATTCGGCGTATTCACGCGGACATTGTGTTGCATAAGCGTGAGACCGTCCCGCCAGACAGCAACTTGATCCGAGGTCCTTGCCATGAGTGCCAGCAAAAGAAATCCCGCGACCAACCCCATGGACTTGCCGGTCAAACCAAGTTTGTACCCCCACAGAGGAAGCAACCATGCCAACGCGAGAAACAACCCGATCAGCGGCACATACGTATAGCGGTCCGCCATAGCATGGCCGCCCACTTGCACCAACCCCGACACCGGCAGTAAAGTGCCCACGTACCATAACCAACCCACGATGACGTAGGGTTTTTCCCTTCGCTCTCGCCACGCCCAAAAGGTTATGCCTACCAGCGCAGTAGAAGCGGCACTTATTTTCCAAAGAGCCAACGCGTGACCTGGATGGGGATAGAAACAAGTCAAGTGAACGGGCCAGAACATTTTCCCAATGTATGAAACGTACGAAACCAGCGCGTTTCCCAACCGCAACCAGATGGAATATGCTTGCAAAGACGGAAGCGTTCCACCACAGCTCTGGGCGAAATAGGCCACAACAGCCGCCATCAGTGCTAATAAAATCAACGGAACTGTGTCACGAATCCGAAAACCTCTTGCCAGCGGCCAATAATCTAGCAACATCAGCACAAAGGGCAATGTCACGAGCATGGGCTTGGCCATCAATCCGAGCGCGAACAGGAACAAGACGCAAGTGTAGCGACCCCAGGAATTTTCTCTGTCAGCATACCTGGCGTAGGCCCAAAGGGTCAGCATCCAAAACAACGTGCTCAGCGTATCTTTTCGCTGCGAAGCCCACGAAACAGACTCAACATGCAGAGGATGCACGGCAAATAATGCCGCAACAACTCCACTGCGCCAGGACGAGCCCGTCATACGTCGCAACACAAAAAAAAGAAGCGAAGTATTGGCCAGATGCAGCAATAGATTCGAGCAATGATGCCCTGCTGGATTCATTCCGAAGAGTTGCACGTCCAGCATGATGGACAACCACGTGAGCGGATGCCAAAAATTAGCACCTCGCACATTCGTGAAAGCCCAGGCAACGTTAGCGCTATGGATCCCGGTGCTTACGGAAGGATTTTGGGTGATATAAATCGGATCGTCGTAGGCAACAAAAAAATTTTGGGACAAACTCCAAAACGCGGAAAAAACCATCACGCATAAAAGCAGGATAATCAGTAGATCCGATCGCCTCCAGGCGATATATGCCCAGAATTTAGGATCGGCAGGCATACTACTCTAGAAAATACAAAAACAATCAGGGCTTAACAACGGACGAACCTTCTTTAGCTTCTCCTCCCTCTTTGAAAAGATCGCCCATGAGTCCTTTTACAGCTTCGGTTGTCGCCTTGTCCAACATTCTTTGCGCATGGTTTCCCGCAAAATCCAAATTATTGGCCGGCGAATAGCGCACGTACGCACGATTACTCCACAATACTTTGCCAGTTTTTACGTCCTGCAAGTACAGTCTAATTTGGACATTGGAATGACGACCCCTAGGCGGAATATCCATCGCGAGCGAACTACCCCGTGTGGATTGAGGAAGAAAAGTATCGGGCGGCAAGCCCTGTTCGTAGGCATCTTTGCGCGTGTAAACACCCAAACCTTCGCCCAGCCCGCCCAACATCACGGCAAGTATCCCGTTGGCCGGATTAAGACTTTTATTGGAAGTGATACCATAGTCGATGATTCTACCGCGCACAACCTTGTCCACTCCCAATGAATCAGACATTTTCCCGAGAAATTCTTTGGAGATTCCACCCAAAGCGCCCTGCGGGGATGAACCAGACTCTCCTCCAGCCTTGCCTTCGCCCGCCCCCCATGTAGAATCGTCTGCCATCATGGTGGCCATATTCTCTTGCATCTTAGGCAAGTGATACCTGGTCTTATACTCCCAATCCACCGTTCCACGGTTCAAGGCATTGGTGCCAACAACCAGGATTTTTGCCTCCTGCAACATCGCCACCACATCTTCCTCAACTGCCACCTCGAGTCCATGCGCCACGAAATAATCGGTGACTTCCTCCAAAACACGCTCGTTTATCCCCGTAGAGGGGTTGTTTTCTCCTGGTTGCAGACGGGAATAGTCGGCAAAGGGAAGAATCGCTACTTTTTTCATGTCGGATAGGTCCACACCACTGGCGGATGGTATTTTGCTTACGTTGGTAGCAGCCGGGTGAATCATCCATTCCTTGCTGCCACATCCGGCAATGGCAAAAATGCACACGACTCCAAACATTGCGCGCACAGTCATCTTTCTATTGTAACGAAGCATAGTCACCTCTCATTGAGCCGTGGTCGATGTCATTTTCATATTTCCGATAGGCGCCACGGGCTCGGGAGCCGTGGAAGTTTCCGGAGCCGCAGGGCCTTCAGCATCAGCAGACTCGGCTGCACCCGAAACTGCGGTTGGCGTAGCAGCCGCAATAGCAGATGAAACAGGCACACTTGCGTTATTACGTATCTCAAAATCCGTTCGAGGATTCCCTTTGTGGACAAGATAAGCCGTTATGAATATCAGCAAATCTATCTTGTTGGTCTTAATCGTATTGCGCGTGAACAACGGCCCAAGTATAGGAATATTGTTTAGAATAGGTATTCCTATAATCGAGTCGCTTTTTCTGTCTTCGATGAGTCCTCCGAGCACTACCGTCTCACCATCCTTCATGAGAACTTGTGTTTCCGCTTCGCGCGTGGTGAGTATGGGATAGGAGGCGATTTGAAATCCACCCGTGTTGAAAACGGTCACGGAACCATTCTGCGACGTAATGGAGGGGTGGAGAATCATGTTGATGTAGCGATTGTCACTGACCTGAGGAATGACGTTCATGCGAACTCCGATATCCTGGTAATACTTCAAATCCACGGTGGTCGTAGAACTGGCCCCTGTTGTCGTGGTTGTTGTCACAATCGGGAATTTTGTGCCGATCACGATAGTGGCCTCTTGATTGTTGAGAGTCATTACTTTAGGGGCTGAAAGAACATTCGAGGTTACATCCTCCTGAATCATGCGAAAAAAGGCATCGTACTGGGTGTTAAAAAGATGTTTTACAGAAAAAATCGCGCCTGCATTAGTGTTTCCGATATTCGCAGTAACGGGGATAAAGTTTTTCGGTGCAACACCATTATCCATAAACTTGGATCCGCCTGTCACCGTTGTTTTGGCATTGTCAAATTCCCGCGCCAAAGGCACCTGCGTAATGGTCGCAGAGTCTAACCCTGCCGAACCCGTGGCTATATCGAATCCATGATCTTTCAAAAAGTCTACGCTGGCTTCCACGAATTTTGTTTCGATAACGATTTGATACGGCATGAGATCTATGGACTCGATGATTTTTAACATTTTTTGAACAGATGTCGGAATATCGCTTAAAAGCAGCGTACGCGATTTTGCAGGCTTGGCTTCTGCAGCTCTTGCCTGCACCTGCAACGTAGCGGATTTATCTTCCGACGCGAATTTCCATCCGGTTTGTCCCGAGGTCTCCAAGATTGTTATCTTGCCTCGCGCGGTCAATTGCGTTTCCAATATTTTTTGAATGTCTATCGCATCCACGTACTTCAATTGAATGACTACGTGTTCGACATCTACTCTTTCCTTGATTTTTTCGTCCTTTTCGATTTTTTCTAGAATTTTTTCCTTTGTCCTTATTCGGATAAAGTCCCCTGCTTTCAAGTTATCTATCGCCATGTCCGCCGGCTCGTACGCCAAATCACTAGCAGAGATAATTTCTTTTAACGCTTTTTGCCAGGGAACCTCTTTGCCTCCGGTGGATAAAGTCACCACCGCCTTAACTTCCTCTCCCAGGGAAATATAGACACCGCTCAACGCGGATATCTGAGCAACCGCGTCCCGAATAGGCAACTCCTTGAAATCTAGTACGAGACTTTTCTTTTTCTTGGTCTGTCCCGCCTGATCACCTGCCTTCGGCTCAGCGCTCTCGGAAAGCGCTGTTTCTTCTTCTGCTCCACCCTGTTTGCCCTCAGCAGCCATGCGATCCAGTTTCTTAATAAAAGCATCTATGTTTTTTAAATTATCCGGGGTGTCCTTCACGATGATGGTCTTGGTTTCCTTGCTGGATTGAACCACCCCGTCTTTGGACGCAATCACCTTTAAGGACTTCTCTACTTCCAACACATCCGCGTATTGCACTTTAAATACTTGCGTCTGCATGCCCATCTCCGACATTTCCTTGCGCGACATCACACGAATCAAGCCTTCTTCCCACACGTAGCTAAAACCGTACGTCTTGAGTAAAATATCCAGACCCTTTTCCCATGGCACATCTTCCAATTTGATGGAGATCTTCCCTTTCACGTCAGGACCCGCGATGATACCAACGCCAACTTTCGCGGAAATAGTCTCCAAGGCAAGCCGAATATCCGTATCAGGGAAATGCAAAGTGATCTTTTTTTCCTTGTTCACTGCGGAATCACCCGAAGGTTTCGCTGGCTTTGCCGCTTCGGTTTTCACGGGTGGTGCTGTATCAGCAGTAGTGGCAGTGGTTGCCGAGCTTGTAGCCGTAGGCGGCGTTGCATCGCTGGAAGTGTTATCCTCGGCATCATTGGAAGCGGTAGCAGGCGCCGCTGGCGTGGAATCCTCTGCGGCCAAAGCGGTGCAACCCAACAACAGCACGAATATCACGGCCATGCCAGGCGCTCGCTGGATTAATTTACTTCGCATTTTTGTCCTCGCCGGATTTGGGAATCACAACAGGGACAATGATTTTCTCCTGCCCAACAACGAACAAAGCGCTGTCTTTCTCGATAGATTCCAGAGTCGCACCAATGTAACTCTCCCCTTTTTTTACGACATTGCCTTCAATGATAACAACAGGGTTTACTTCGTCCCAAACAATCCCCTCCAGCTTACACTCGCGCAGATACGCGGATGTGCGCTTTTCATTCCAGACACGCTCCCCGGGTAGAAAAGGGTCTTTTTTTCCTTTGTTATCGTAGGTAAATACATCTTTCGACTGCGCCGGAACATTCGCATCAGCCATTGCAATACCAGACGCAAGGGGCGAAAGCATAATAAAGCTAAACATCCACATTATTACTCGGAACGGCTTATGCATTAAATAGTTTAGTCTGCACTTCGGGATAATGAATTTGAAAAGCATATGCTTCCAAAGCCTTCACGTCGTTGGCATCGTAAATTCTATACCCTGAGCGATTTCTCTTGGGTCTGGGTATAGCACCGCTTTTCTCCCAATTGTAAAGCGTTGTACGGGAGATCTTAAGCTTGATCAGAATTTTCCCAACGGTTACGTACTCAGTCGCCATAAAGCTCCTAAACTAGCGTATGTAAACATTATCAATCTTTATCCAAGATAATCAGAGATCAGGATTCAGTCAATATAAATATAATTATAGGAGTAATTTCATTCCAACACAGATTGCAATAGCCTGCGCACATCCTCGGGCGAAACTTTTTTGGGGTTGTTGCCCATGCGATCTGGGCTAAAACCCCCAACAACAATCTCCAAGCCCTTTTGATTGACACCCAGCTTGGATAGGCTAGTTTCCAATTGTATTTTTCCCATGAGGCGCATGATTTTTTCTTTTGCCTTGGCCGCAGTGGAAACACCTAAAAGATCTAGAAGCTCACGCATTCTACATTGAACAAAGGGTACACCGCGCGCATCTTGCACGTTCTCTACAGTGACATCGTCGTTGAATTCAACGAAAGAAGGCAATGTCAAGGCGACTGCATGCCCATGCGGAATTTGGTAATACGATGTCAAGGGGTACGAAACGGCATGAGCGCCCGTGGTTTTGGCAATATTGATGGCCTTACCCGCAAGATGGCTGGCCCAAAGCATGTCCGACCTTGATTTTTCATTCGGTGTAAGAACCACAGAAACGATAGTAGCAATGGCCAGTTCAATCGCCTCTTTACTCCAAATCCGTGATTCTTCCGTCGAGCAAACAGACCAGAAGGACTCTATGGCCTGGCATAAAGCATCCATCCCGGTGCAGGCAGTGACATACGGTGGCAGCGACAAGGTAAACATAGGGTCCACGATGGCAAAATCTGGCAACAAGGAATCATGCTCTAGGGAAAACTTCACTTTGTCTTTGTACACCACGGAAAAACGCGTTGCTTCACTGCCTGTTCCCGCTGTGGTGGGCATCATGACAGCAGGGATTTTCCTGGGCTGCAAAAGATCTGGCTTGCAAAGAATCTCTTCCAAAGAATTATTCTGTGTTGCCAAAAGTGAGATGGCCTTGGCAACATCCAGTGTGGCTCCGCCACCGACTCCCAGCACAAAATCGCATTGCTGTTGCCTGAAAAACTCCACACCTCGCTCCATATCCTCCAGCCTGGGCATAGGCCCATAATCCTTAAATCGGACAACAGCAACCTCTTCCATTATCTTGCCCAGCATGGCCTCTGCGCCGGACAAAGCGTAGGATTTCTGTCCCGCAATCAAAAGAACTTTACGGGGAGATCGTTCTTTAAAAATGCTGCTGAGATTCTTGTAGGAGTAATATCCGAAAAAAACTTTTTGCTTCGTCATGGCTCGCGGATAAAATCCATGAAGGCGTGCTTATTTTCTAGCGGACTCGTCGTGGGCCTACCGAGATCTTGACGGACATTGCAATTCAAACGAACTTCCAATAAAGCCGGTCCACTAGCGGCGACCAATAATTGCAGTCCCTGTCCCATTTCTTCCTTGGTCCTAGCAAGAACTGTTTGCCGATATCCACACGCCCTGGCCATCGCACAAATATCTATATGAAATCCGACAGTCGGCTGTCCACCCACTGATTCATGGGCCCCGTTGTTCAACACGATATGCCGAAAGTTCGCCGGGCCTTGAGACCCGATAAGCGCCAATGCTCCCATGTGCATGATCAATGCTCCATCCCCATCCAAACAAATGACATTCCTCTCTGGCTGTGAAAGAGCGATGCCCAGGGCGATTCCAGAGGCATGCCCCATGGAACCGACGGTCAAAAAGTCCGTACCGTGGCCTGAACCAGCCTTATCCCTGCTTTCAAAAAGCTCGCGGGATGCCTTACCCGTAGTGCAAACAACAATATCGCGTGCGCCCAAGCTACCTACTACAGCCGCAATCGCATCTTCTCGAGACATTGCGTAGGTGTTTTGAGATTTCTTCTTCAGCGCATACTTTCCAAACGTGTCTTTTCGCACAACCAACGCAAACGGAGCGCTCTTTTCTTTCATCGTCTTCACGGCAAGACCAAGGACTTGGCGCGCTTGGTCCAAATCGCTCGGCAATACGGCAAAACCAATGCCCAGGGTCTTCAAAATATCCAACGTGATTTTACCCTGCTTGCGATGTTGGGGTTCATCGTCAACACCCGGCTCCGCTCGCCAACCGATCAAAAGCAGTAGCGGCACACGGTAAACTTCTTCATCCGCCAAGGAAATCAAGGGATTCACCGCATTCCCCTGCCCTGAGTTCTGCATATACACCATCCCGGCACGCGCAGTAGCCAAGTGATACCCTACGGCCAGCGCTACGGCATTGCCTTCATTCGCGGCGATGATATTTCTTTGGGGTGGGGTATGATCAAAAACATAAGCGCAAAAATCCTTGAGAAGAGAGTCAGGAACACCCGCAAAAAAATCCACACCGTGTTCGGTCAGGAGATCATAAAAATCCGCGCAGGGAATCAAGAAGAGTCTCTCATGGCTAAAATCGTTATCCCTTACTGTATGGGTAAATCCTGAGGGCTGGCAGTACAACTACCACAAGGGATAAATAATATCAAAATAGAGTGTAACAGCTCATCTCTTTTTTATACGGTGCCTACGTCGTTGTGCTAAATAGCCGCGAGGACAGCTTCTGGCAGGATTTTTTGCTTAAGTTTTTGCAATTCGATGCCTTGCTCGACCAATTTACGTAAATCGCCTATGCCCGTGGAAGTGCCTAGCAATATGGCTCCCACCGGGATTCCGTCTTTTAAAATCACGCGACGATACATGCGCTGGGATGCATCGAAGCTGGTTCTGGAGCTGACATTCCCCCCATCCTCCTGAATGTGTCCTATGGAAGCCAAGGGTATACCCAGGCATTTCAAAATCGTCACGGGCAAAAAACCTTGAAAAAAAGCCATTTTCCCTGCCGCGTTTGCCGCGGCGACCTTTGCTTGTTCTATCGCGTTGGACCAAAGACCTATCACCTCGCCATGCCATTGCGCGACATCTCCGCATGCAAATATGCCATCGCTGGAAGTTTGCATCCTGTCGTCGACAACAACGCCTCTCTCGCAATAAATGCCCGATCGCTTGACCCAATCTATGTTGGGTTGAATCCCCGTCGATATCACGACAAGCTGCGCTTCCAAACATCGGCCATCGGTTAAGAGAACACTTTCCACGCGAGACTGCCCGATCAACTCTTTCACACCCACGCCCAGATGGCATTCCAAACTCTTCTCACGCACCATTGCAGCAAAAATTGCAGCGGACGCGCTATCCAATTGACGGGGCATAAGCATCGGCATGTACTCGACAATGCTAACCTTCGCACCGCGCTTGGCCATGCCATACGCAGCTTCCAGGCCCAGCACCCCTCCTCCGACCATCACCACCAGCATGCCTTCTTTTATGGATGCCAAAATTCCGTCCGCGTCTTCCAGCGTTCGAAGCAACGTGACACCCGCGAGATCCGGGCGATGAAATTTTGGGATATTGGCCGAGCTGCCATGCGCGAGAATACATGCATCGTAGGGAATGGTACGCCCCTCGGCCAGCAGCGCCTCTTTTTTGATGGGGTCCAGACCTATTACCATGGAATCGGATATCGCCTCCACGCGATGTTCCTTGTACCAGGCATCCGAATAATCAAACAGCTCTTCGCGCTGCACTTCTTGGGCAAGATAGCGCGTGAGATTCAGGCGATTGTAGAAGCGATGCTTCTCGTCCGTGACTATCGTGATTGAGGCTAAGGGATCCAGCGCGCGAGCGGTCTCGGCGGCTGTGTGGCCCGCGATGCTGCCTCCGATGATGAGAATTTTTTTGCCGGATGCAGGCGGCACGGCCGGAGCAATGGATTGTTTGGCAGCGATAGACGCTGCTGCAGGCGCAACAGCATCTTCCATCGCGGGTTCAAACTGCCCGCGCAACGCCGCGCATAGTGGACAAAAGGCAGGCGGAGTTTGGGCAACATGCAAATGGCCGCAGCGCGCGCAGGACCAGCGCGCGATTTCCTCTTTCGACTCCTTGGCCTCCAGCCCTTTTAGATTTCTGGTCCAATACGCGCTGAACGTTTCGTTCTTATTACGCTTCACGTAAAACTCCTGCACTACTTTCTCTATCACGTCGGGAAGCTCTTTCACCGGAATTTGTTTTTTGTATAAAATCCCCATTTGCACGACCTCGGCTATCCCTCCGCCCAAATATACGTCAAACGCATCGAGCACGCGCAAGCCACGCCGAATTTTGACGCCTTTCAAACCGATATCCGCGGTAAATGTCATACCGCAAGAACTCGGACAACCACTCACATGAATCCCAATACCGTGCAATTGCACGTTGCGACGGCGCAAGGTCTCGATAAGTTGATAGGCGTATCCCTTGGTCTCGGTCACGGCGAGATTGCAAAATTGCTTACCCGTGCAAGAAACAACATTGCGTGTCACGGGGTCCGGCTCAAAGGTCAGACCGTAGCGCGCAACCGCGTACGCGACCGATGATTTGTCCACCGAGGCAATACCCGGAATCACGATGTTCTGGTCCAATGTCGTGCGCAATGTTCCCCAGCCGTATTGCTGGGCTATCACGGCGAGTCCTTCCAACTGATCCCAGGTCAAGCGCCCTAGCGGTACGCAAACGCCCAGCGCCCACAGGTCCTCTTGTTTCTGTTTGAACCAGCCGATGAAATTCTCTTCGGCTAAAGGACGTTGCAAGGGCCTGTCAAAACGCTCCAACGCGTAGCCCAATCGCTTTTCCATTTCTGTTAGCACCTGCCATGACCCAATGCGTTCGATGAGAAAATGGAATCGCACTTGATGGCGATTGTGCCGCCAGCCCAGTTCGCGATAAGTCCGCAACGCTGCCACCAGGACATCCACGACCTGTTCCGAACGCACGAATACGGGGCTTTGCACTGCCATCTTTGGCGCTTGTCCTTGACTGCCACCCAGCAAAAGCTGATATCCAACTTGGCCATCCGGCCCCAGGGCCGCGACAAAGCTGATGTCCTGCGTCCACGCATGCGCGGCCGGGTCGCTGCGCCCGGAGATGGCCACGTTGAATTTTCTTGGCAAATCGGAGAACTCGCGACTGCCAACGATGGCTGCCTGCATTTGCAGAGACAAAGCGCGCGTGTCGCTCAATTCTTCCGGATCTAGTCCGCTATAGGGATGCGACGTGACATTGCGCACATTGTCATGACCGGATTGCTGCGCGGTGAGCCCAACCTTTTCCAGCGCAGCGCGCACGCCTGGCAATTTTTCTACGGTGAGACCTTGAATCTGAATATTCCCGCGCGTCGTGACATCGGCCAAGGAATAGCCGCTCTCGTAGGCGATAAACGCCATGGCCTGCGCCTGAGCGCTTGTCATCTCGCAACCCGGGATGCGAATACGGCACATGTAATGATCCATGTCGTTGTTCTTCCTGTAAAAAAATCCGTACCATTTCATGCGCTCGAGATCGGCGATTTCGATTTTTGACATAGGCGTGGCCTCTTGCGCGAAACGCAGAATGTCGGGCCATGCGTCCAAGCCATGCTTGGCGGTTTTCCAAATTTCCACCGCACTTTTCTTCAACGCCGGATCTACCGCGCTTTCGTCTTCTTTTTTCGCCTCGTCTTTTTTCTCGTCCGCTTGCGCGCGCACCCAAATCTGCCCTTGCTCTATTTTCGTCTCGAAAACACGCGCGCGATACCGCTTCTCGGTCAGACAGCCACCCGATTTGCCATCGAATTTGTAGCTGTGCAGAGGACACGTGATCGTCGACCCCTCGATGCTGCCCTCTCCGAGAGACCCTCCTTCATGCGGACAGGAATTCTCCACCGCGAATATCCCCTCCGTCGAGCAAGCCAGGGCAAGAGTCCTGTCGCCGGCTTGCACCTTGCGCACTGTTCCGGGAGCCAGGTCCTGCATTTTAGATACAGCAATCCATTCGCTCATCGGATCACGTCCTTGCCCACTCCCTGTTTTGAAATGAGTAGCAGCGGGTGGCGCGGGGCGGGCGCCCATTGAAATCGCAGCCCGCAGGGGTCCCACGGGGGGGTGGGTGCGGGTTGCGATTTCAATGGGCTGCCCCGCGACAGGACCCGCTGCGATGTTAGATTACAGAAAGTGGTGAGCACGGATGCGTTCACGCTAGCAACGCGATCATGTCGCGCACGG
>CAZOWS010000194.1:0-7242 GCA_964583365.1 uncultured Actinomycetota bacterium | reverse complement strand
CAACAGGAAAGACAACCTTTCCAAACCCATGCCGGTGTCAATGCCACGGCGCTCCAACGGCCGTTGCGTTCCGTCCGCCTCTTGGAAAAATTGTGGGAACACGAGATTCCAAAATTCGAGATACCGTTCGCAATCGCATTCCACGCCGCGGCACGCCTTACCGCATCCGCGCGCGGGACCCAAATCAAAATAAATCTCCGAGCAAGGCCCGCAGGCACCGGAAGCGCCGGCCGGTCCCCAAAAATTATCCTTCTTACCCATACGCACGATGCGCTCGGCCGGAAAACCGATCTTCTTATTCCAGATCGCGAACGCCTCGTCGTCGTCCAGATAAATGGAAACCCAAAGCTGCTCTTTAGGTATCTTAAAAACTTCGGTGATGAGCTCCCAGGCCCAGGCTATAGCATCTTCTTTGAAATAGTCGCCGAAGGAGAAATTCCCGAGCATCTCGAAGAACGTGTGATGGCGCAGCGTGCGCCCCACGTTTTCGAGGTCGCTGCCCTTGCCACCCGCACGAAAACACTTTTGCACGGTGGCCGCGCGCGCAAACGCGAGAGGAGCGCCCGCGTAGAGAGACTTGAATTGCACCATACCCGCGGTCGTGAACAGCATCGTCGGGTCATTGGACGGAATCAGCCCATCGCTGGGCTTGATCGTATGGCCCTTGGACTTGAAAAAATCCAAGTAGGTCTGGCGAATCTTTTGCGATTGCATCGTCGAATTAAAGCGGCAATAGCTTCAGCTTGATGTCCTTGACCAGTTCTGCCGCAAGCGTTGGGTTTTTCTTGAGCTCTTCGCGCGCCTGCTCCCTGCCTTGGCCCAGCCGCTCGTTCTTGTAAAAGAACCAGGTGCCCTTTTTCTCGATGATACCTTGCTCGGAGCCGAGATCCAGTATCGTGGCCTCTTTGGAAATACCTTCGTTGAAGATAATGTCAAACTCGGCCTTGCGGAAAGGCGCGGCCACCTTGTTCTTCACAACCGTGACCTTCGTCCTGTTGCCAATGACGACGTCGGCATTGTCCTTGATTGCGGTAACGCGCCGAATGTCCAATCGCACGGACGAATAGAATTTGAGCGCGCGGCCGCCGGGCGTGGTTTCGGGATTACCGAACATGATGCCGATCTTTTCACGAATCTGATTGATAAAGATGACGCAGGTTTTGGAACGATGTATCGAAGACGTGAGTTTGCGCAAAGCCTGCGACATCAGCCTCGCCTGCAATCCCATGTGCGAGTCCCCTATAGCGCCTTCGATTTCCGCGCGAGGCACGAGCGCGGCTACAGAATCTATCACGACCACGTCGATGGAATTGGATCGCACCAACACCTCGGTGATGGACAGCGCGTCCTCGCCGGAGTCCGGCTGGCTGATTAGAAGATTTTCAAGGTTAACGCCCAATTTTCTCGCGTAGGCCGGATCGATAGCATGTTCGGCATCGATGTACGCGGCCAACCCTCCGCTACGCTGCGCGCTAGCTACGATATGCAACGCGAGCGTGGTTTTGCCCGAAGATTCTGGACCAAAAAGTTCCACCACCCGACCGCGCGGCACGCCACCCACACCCAGAGCAATATCCAAAGCCAAAGAACCCGTAGGAATGACTTCAATAGGCACGCGGCTAGATTCCTCTCCGAGGCGCATGATGGACCCGACACCAAAACTTTTTTCGATTTGCGAGATAGCGACTTCGAGCGCCTTGTTCTTCTCTTCTTTCACGTGTTCCTTCGCCGCAACCTTTGCGATTTCCTTACGCGTCTCCTTGGGTGTTTCTTTCAATATTTCTTTGGATGCTTCAGCCATGGGTGTTTGCTCCTTTATTCTAAATGCATTGGTTTTCTGTCATCCTGAAGGCCAGAGCCTGAAGGATCTACGTTGGAGATCCTTCGCTGCGCTCAGGATGACAGAAGGCTAAATGACTGTTTTTTATTGTACCATCTAAGTGCGATTCCTACCTCAAATCCCTAATCAACAAATCCAGCGCCGCCTCGGCGGCTTTCTTGCGAATGGTGTGGCGCGTCCCGTGGAAGAAATGGCGGCGGCAAATCACGCCGTCGGGACCCGCGACGGCCAGATACGTTAGACCAATGGGTTTGGCTTTCGTGGCGCCCGTGGGCCCGGCTATTCCCGTGACGGCGATGCCCCAGTCGGCTTCGACGATTCTGCGAACGCGCTGGGCCATCGCAATGGCCACTTGCTCGCTCACCGCGCCGAATTTGCGCAACAGATGCGGTGATATTTTTAGCACTTTCTTTTTTGCGTCGTTGCTGTAGGGCACGACGCCGAGTCTGAAATAGTCGGAGCTGCCGGGCACGTTCGTAAGACGCTGCGCGATAAGACCTCCCGTGCAGGATTCCGCAACGGCCACGCTCTGGCCCGACTTGCGCATGATCGCAAGCATCAATTCTTCAGCTTTTTTCTTCGCGCTCAATCCAAGCTCCTCCGAGAACATTCTCGTCTTGATAAAATACCACGGCTTGACCCGGGCTGATGGCCCGTTGCGGCTCGTCGAATCGCACGCGCACGCTGTCCTCGCCTGCCGGCTCCACGATCGCGTTCACCGGCTGCGCATTGTAACGGATTTTGGCCTGGCATGCCACCGCACCTTGTATCGTATCCACGCTAATCCAGTTTGGCCGCTCAGCGATCAACCCTCGACAGAAAAGATTCTCGTCGCTGCCAACGACAACGGTGTTGGTGCTAGCGTCCAACGCAGTGACATAATACGGTTCCTTGCCCGCGATGCGGAGGCCCTTGCGCTGCCCGACCGTATAGAACTCCACGCCTTCATGCTCGCCAAGCACAGTCCCCTGTTGATCTACGATGGGCCCATGATGCGGCGTGACGGCCGCTTGATATTTCAAAAAATTCGCGTAGCGATTGTCAGGGACGAAACAAATTTCCTGACTGTCGGGCTTGTCATGCGTGCGCAGGCCGAAATCTTTGGCCAATTTGCGCGTCTCGTCCTTAGTCAAATCACCGACAGGAAACAGCGTCGCGCGCAATTGCTCCTGCTGGAGATTGAATAAAAAGTACGATTGGTCTTTGGACTTGTCTTTGCCGCGCAAAAGCCGCGTCCTGCCGCCTGCGGATTCCCGCGTGTGATCCACGATACCGTAATGCCCTGTCGCGATGTATGCGGCGCCCAGCTCTTTGGCCTTGGCGAGAACGGACCCGAATTTCAACTTGTCGTTGCAGACGACGCAAGGATTCGGCGTGCGGCCTTTTTTATATTCGGACACAAAATAGGCAATCACGGTTTTGCCGAATTCCTCTTCGTGGCTCATCACGTAGCAGGGAATTCCAAGCTGATCCGCGACCGAGCGCACGTCGGTAACGGCCTTGGGGCCGCAGCATTTTTCCTGATGCATGGTGCTGCAATCTTCTGTCCATGTTTTCATGGTCAGCCCGATCACTTCGTAGCCGTCTTTGACCAGCAAAGCCGCTGCCACGCTGGAATCCACGCCACCGCTCATGCCGATCAACACTCTGGTCTTCATGTTGTTTTCCTCGATGGCGCGCCCGCATCTACGGCGGAGCGCACTCTGTACACGAGACGCCGTAGCGTCATGGACAGTTTCGCGATTTGGCCCTCGTCGTTCGAGCGGCCCAGCGAAATGCGAATCGAGCTTTTGGCCAATTCCTTGGATCCCTTCATCGCGATCAAAACCGGCGAAGGCTCGATGGCGCCCGAAGAACAGGCCGCGCCCGTCGAGACACACATGCCTTCCAGGTCCAAGCTCACGAGAAGGCTATGCGCGTCCACGCCCGCAAAACTGATATTCAGCGTGTTCGCGAGACTTTGACCCGCGCGCGACTCGCCGTTGAATTCTATGTCTTCGATCGCCTCGCTCAATTGTGTTTTCAGAGACTCTCTCAAGCGCGCCAGCCGTTGCGTCTCGCTCTGCATGTCGCAGCACGCGATTTCCAGAGCCGTGGCCATGCCCACGATGCCAGCCACGTTCTCTGTGCCGGGCCGCATTTTTCTCTCGTGCAACCCTCCTTCCATAAGACTGGCAAGCCTCGTCCCGCGCCGAATAAAAAGCCCGCCCACGCCTTTGGGACCATAAAATTTGTGCGAGGAAAACGTCATCATGTCCGCGGGAAAATCCTTCAACGATATCGGAATTTTTCCGACCGCCTGCGCTCCATCCATGTGTACGGCAACACCCTTGTCTTTGGCGATACGCCCGAGCGTTTGCGTATCCTGCAATGTCCCCGTCTCGTTGTTGGCGACTTGCAAAGAAAAAAGAATTGTTTCGGGCGTCAACGCGCGCGTCACATCCTCGACCGCGACATGTCCTTCCCTATCCACACCGAGCACGGTCAACGCGAAGCCTTGCATCTCCAACGCCTGCGCGGGCTGCAACACCGACGGATGTTCTACAGCCGTCGTGACAATGCTCCCCTTGCCATGATGAAGCGCCGCACCTTTGATCGCGAGATTATTGGCCTCCGTCGCACCGCTCGTGAAAATAATCTCGGATGGGTCGGCTGCAAGCAAGGCCGCAATTTTTTCGCGAGCCATATCCAGCGCGAGTCGCGCACGGCGCCCCGCGGCGTGAATGCTCGAAGGATTGCCGTAGTCAGCGCCCGCGTAGGGTCGCATCGCCTCCCAGACTTCGGGCAATACCGGCGTCGTGGCGTTGTGATCAAAGTACAGCATCGTTGCCTTGATTTTTTGATTGCATGCGCGCGTGAATTTCGCACAAACCTTCCAAGGTGAGCAACGGATTCGTGTGCGATAGAAACGGCAATTGCTTGGCGATCGGTTCGCTGTAGCCGCCGGTCGCGACAATTTTCCAATCGTCTGCCAGCCCAATCTCCACTTTCAGTCTTTCCACGATTTCGCGAATCATGCCCGAAAATCCGACCACGATGCCCGATCTCATCGCCGAGACGGTGTCGCAACCCAGCACTTGCGCGGGTTCGCGAATTTCGATTTTTGGCAACAGCGCGGTCCCCTCATGCAGCGCGCGAATCGTCAAACCTATACCAGGCGCAATGACGCCCCCCAAATAATTCCCCGCCGCGTCGATCACGTCGAATGTCACGGCCGTGCCAAAATCAATAATGATGAGAGGCCCGCCGTAGCGTTTGAAACCACCCACCGCGTTGGCAATACGGTCGGCCCCCACGCCGCTAATCGGCTTGTAATGAATCTCTATCCCAAGCGGCAACTTAGCGGTGACCCAGACAGGCTTCAATCCAAATCGTCTTTCCAAAACATTCCACCAAAGAGAATCTATTTTCGGCACAACGCTAGCAACCGCAACGCCCGTGATGCGCTTGTCCACGCCACGCGGAATCTCTTTGCGAATCGCCTGCGCGAGATCCTCGGGCCTTGCATGAACATTGGTAGTAATGTCCCAAGCCTTTTCCACTTTGCCTTCCAGACACAAGCCCAAATGCGTGTTGGTATTGCCAATATCTACGACAAGAAGCATAGCCTCACTTTTTCCATAACACGTCGCCGCTGAACACGTGCTCGGCCAAACCGTTTTCCTGACGCACGATCAGGCAGCCATTTTCGTCCACGCCCAGCGCAACGCCCTCGATTTTTTGACGCTGATTCACGACCTCGACCCAACGACCCGTCGTGAGTGACAAGGACATCCACTCGCGCCGTATCTCTTCAAAATCCCCGGCCACGAGTGTATCGTAGGCGACTTCCAGATGCTCGAGCAATGTGCGGGCCAGCACGTTGCGATCGTAGACAATGCCCGATGCCATGCGCAGCGAGACGGCCTTGTCTTTCAAGTCCGCGGGCAAATCCCAAGCCGCGGCATTGACGTTGATCCCTATACCCAAAACCGCATGTCGTATCGATTGCAAATCCGTTTCCATTTCGGTCAAAATACCGCCCAATTTCTTTCCATCCCAATATAAATCGTTCGGCCATTTGATTTGAATATCCAATCCCGTGGCCTCGCGCAAAGCCTTAGCCACACCAACAGCCGCGGTCAGCGTAATCTTGGGCGCAGAACCCATGGGAAAACGAGGGCGCAGCACAACAGAAAAAAGTAACCCCTTGCCGCGCGGACAATGCCAATTCCTCCCCAACCGCCCCCGCCCCTTACTCTGCACCTCGGCAAAATAAACTGCACCCTCAGGAGCCATGGCCTGTGCCGCCGAAAGAGCCGTGTCATTGGTCGAAGCCAATTTTTCGTACACGGTTATTTTTTTTCCGAAGCACTTCGTATCCAGACCATCTTGCATTTCATCGGCCAACAACCGATCCGGCAACCCCACCAATTGATACCCACGATGCGGCACGGCCTCCACCTCGTATCCGAGCAAGCGCAATTCCTGAATATGATTCCAAACAGCCGTGCGACTCACGCCCATGCGCTCAGCAATATCTTCACCCGAAAGATATTCGGCCTGATTGTCTTTAAGGAACCGCAGCAGGTCTTCGTTTTTCATGATGCACGTCCCACTTGAAATAAATGGAAGGGAGCGGGGCCAGAAATACTATTTTCAGGGGACTCGCACAGGCGCGCAAAGCTTGGCTCGCCGCCGGCATTATGGCGGCGATTTGCGCGCCGAGCGGTAGCGGGCATGCGCCGCAGGAGCGCATGAACCGCGTCCCCTGAAAATAGTATTTCTGGCCCCGCTCCCTGGCAGAATAAAAAGTTTTTCAATGCAGCTCCTTAGGCGCCAAAATCTCCAACGAAAAATCAATTTGCTGGACGCTATGCGTGAGTCCGCCGATGGAAATCCTGTCCACTCCCGTGCGCGCGAATTCTTCGACATTGGCCAGCGTGATCCCACCCGAGACCTCCGACTGCGCGCGCTTGCCAAGACGTCGAACCCCCTCAGCCACCATATCCGGATCCATGTTGTCCAACAAAACAATATCGGGCTCGGCCTCCAGCACCCCTTCCAATTGGTCCAGCGTGTCCACCTCGATCTCCACGAGCAAGCCCGGATGCGTGTGCCGAAACTCGCGAATCTTTTGCGTTAACAAACCCTGGGCAAGACGATCGACTACCACAAGATGATTGTCCTTCACGAGCACCTGATCGAATAATCCCGAGCGATGATTTTCTCCCTCGCCCACGCGCACCGCATAACGGTCCAACAATCGCAGCCCCGGAACCGTCTTACGCGTGTCCATGATTTTTACGTCCCAGCGACGCACGGCCTCCACGAATTGGCGCGTCAACGTCGCGACGCCACTCAATCGGCCAATAAAATTAAGGCATACGCGCTCCGCCGTCAGAATGGCCTGCGCACGACCC
>CAZOWS010000193.1:0-4346 GCA_964583365.1 uncultured Actinomycetota bacterium | reverse complement strand
ATGGGAGAAACGGAAATCTCGTATGCGCCTCTCTCTCCCAATGCAGGAGCCGAGATTACCTGCACTCCATGGGTCGGATGGGGCTGGGCAAAAGCTTGTTCCCATCTTTCCTTTTCTTCTAGCATCTTCCGTTTGACCTCTTCTACAATTGCATCCGCGGCTCGCGTCTCGTCAGGGGTTTCAGGAATCTTGGACAGGTCCGCAAGGAGTTCTTTGAGTTCCTTCTGAGTATCGGAATCCGTCGCTACCATCGGTATGCTAACGGGCGCTTTTACACCTTCTGCAGATACCGCCGGACCGTAACTCAAAAGCTGGGATGCAACCAAAAGCAATCCGAGCAACGGTCCGCGCACGATACCCCGACCTGCCCCTGAACCAAGACGAAGCTTGCGCAAAATACTATTAGCCGCCAAGCCCTTGTATTGAACTGATTCCGCGCCAGGCACAAAAGCCTGGGCAGTCCAGTCTCCACGGCGCCCTACCCCGCGTTCCGCGCCCATAGGGTCGAGCACAGAAGCAATTTCTTTGTATGCCTGCTGTAGAACTCTGGATTCAGCCGCCCTGTTCCGGTCCCGATAAAGCAGCAAGACCCCGTCGTTGCCAATTTGCGCGACAAATTGCATAAGAGTAATACGTCGTTTGCTGAAAGATTTTTTCACCCAGGCGGGCTGCAATTTCTTCAACACAGCGGGATACCACGCAGGGTAATACGGAGCTACGGCTTGCATCAAGCGAAGAGATTGCTCGTTTATCTGAACATCCACCAGCCCCTTGGTCGTCGTGATTTGAAAATAAAGAATGCTTTCTTTAAGGAGAGGTTTGCTAATCCAAAGTTTCCCATCCGTATTGTCGCGCAAGTTTTGCAGGAAAGCCTGAAAGGCCTGCAGAACTTGTTCGGGCGTGATCAAGCCCTTGTCTCTGACCTGATCATGAACGGAGTCGAGAACCGCCCCGCCAATACTTTTCAAATAATCGGCCGCTTCCTGGTGGGCCGAAATTCTTTCGTCGCGCAGGACGGACTGCGGCGCCAGGGCTATTGCCGCATTGGGGACGAGTAGTGCGAGGCACAGAGAAAACGATACAATTCTCTTGCAAAGGGCGTTGACCACCCACGCATTCTTTCCGCTAACTCTAGGCCCGAACATTTGCTTCCTGCGCATATTTGCTCCTATTGAGAAAAGTCGTCATGCCCCGCGAGGTGACCGCATCCGGAGGCACGTTGTAAAACCCATTGGAATCCGCCGACGGCAAATCCACGGGAATCGCAATACCATTGTCTTGATACCATTTGACCAAAATACCAATAAATTGATCCGGCCTTCCCGTCAGCACGGCATTAGCCAGAACGATGCCGCTAAAAATCATTTTGGTCAAAGACGTCGTCTCCTGCCCGATCAAAATCTGATAATTCTTGCCGCGCTGCGCGGCCACGTTGAAGTGCTCTGCGCTATCCTTGCTGAGGAGAAAAAGCACGCGCTTTTCAATCTGTTGGGTTTCTTCTTCCGTGAGAGAATCTTTTTTTATCTGCGCTCGATATTGATCTTTTATGGAGCCGACAACCTTATCGATCCCCATGTCTGCAAAAAGCATGTTGTATTGACCCGGTTCGAGCGCCACCTCCGACAGCGACAATATTTTTTGCGTATCATTCCTGTTGAATGGAGACAGAATATCCAAGACTATGTCGCCGCCCGCAAGTTCCTGAATCTGCGCGACGAGCGCCTTGAATTCTTCGCAGCGCGATAGCACGCGGGCCCAATTTTCTTTGGATTCGTGTTTCGTCGTATGCACGATATACGCGAGGTCCACGACCACGCGCAGCGGCAACTTCTGAGAATCTGTCCGAAATGCCGTCAACTGCGATGCCATTTGCGAGCCTGCATTCTCGCGAATTATTTTTCCCAGCGGATCGTCTTCCAACGTGGCCAATAAATGGCTCGCGCGGGCATTTCCTACGGCGGTCGCGCGCATGTCGGACCAAACGTTGGCCACCCTGCTTCCCAATGCTGCAACCTCTGTCGCGACGGGCTCCACAACCTCCACGCTGAATATCTCCGACGGCAAATCGATCTTGGCAATGGTTTCACCGGCACGCATGGCTTTGCTCGCATCGCTATCGCGCAAGAACAGAGAGTTGCTGCCTTGCGGCCCGAAGGCCACGGAACGCACGCGTTCCATGCCTAATGCCTTCAAACCCCGAGAAAGATCCAGGGTTTGAATGGCCTTTCCCGTGGCAATATCCACAATCTTTACTATGCCATTCTTGAGCACGAGGACAAAATGCAGCTCCGCGGACGCAACGAGTATGCCCGCAACATCGCTCGGACGAATATCCGGCTGTTCATGCTTGCAAAGGATTTTGTGATTATTGGAATTGTCGTAAACAACAACGCAAAGTTCGTTGGCTTTTTGGCCGTCGGTGGAAACGGGCCCGAATCCAGCAGAGAGGGAGCCATGCGCGAACGCGCCAGCCTCAGCGGATACCATGGCGGCTACCATTGCAGGATCGGCGGGAATGACCTCTGCCTCCGTGACCATGTCATCCCGAGAAAGCGCTTGGGCGCGGCAGGACAGCATAGTTCTTGCCACTGCATGAATCAAACCTTGTATCCAATCCTTGCGCGCTGTGTCCGCGCCCAAGCGATGTTCGAGCATTTGGAGAATCTCCCGCTGCGGCATTCTTGAAGTATCTTTGGATAACACGTATGTCTCTGCAACGAGATTGGGATTTGCCTTGATCGGAATGGTCTCCACTAATTGAAAATCCGATAAAACCGCAGACCAGACCGAATCTGGTATCGCATTGCGATATCGGAATGCAAGGAGGACATGTCTGCCGCCAATGTTCGCGGTCAATAACGCGTAGCCAAGTTTGTTGCCCATATTCCAAAATCTCTCCCAAAACCCTTTCTTCACGTAACCGCCGTGAATATCTTTTGATTCGACGCTTACCCCGACTCCCGTCTGATCCTCTCGAATGGACTTAAAGGCTAGATGCTCGGCGTCGGCCTCACATTCGATTACGCCAAGCGCCGTTACAGCCGGCCCGAATTCTTTCAAGAATGCCGTGGGAAATGCGGATGGATCTGCCGCATTGAGCGCAGAAACATCTAGCGAAGCAAGAACATCTCCGGCTATTTTGTCGAATCCCATCAAAAATACCTGAAAATGATCTTTGCGGGCCTGGGTTTGCGGCGCCAGTTTGGTAATACTGGCTTCATCATCCCATGCTGGCGCAGCAACCGAAGGTATCGGCGACCACAAAATTAAAACTACGCTTATGATAATTAAAACTATTCTCACCAATACCCCCTTATCGGACCCCAGACTCTTTTACATGGAAGCATCTATCGGCTGCCCTCCTACCATTCTCACTTCCCACCCACCTGAGACGGGCTGAACGGATAGTTTCGTAGGCCCCTGCGATTGCGGCACAGGGACAGCCGTTGGCAAAAAGGGAAGCACCTGAATTGTTCCAAGCGGCATCGAACCGAGGAAGATATTGCGCAGGCGTTGAAGCACATCTAGCGATACCGCTTTTCCCTGCGGCAACATATCCATCACGGCAAGGATTCCTTTATGCCTTGCTGGATCAACACCTTTCTGATCCAAAGCAGCTTTTAAGTAAACGCGCGCGCGACGTGGATCTAGATCCGTCCACGTGAGATCGCGATTTGTCTTGGTCTGCGCCTCATTTTCGAGTTTGACGTGATCCAGCATGTAATCAATGGCTGCCAGAATTTCTTCCTTCGGAACACTCGCGTCGAAGACCGGGAGTTGAATACTTTCTCTTTGCTGCAATTCGGCAATGGCAATGAGTGACCTCTGTCGAAGTATCGACTCAATTTCTTTTTGCGTTAGTTGCAACGTTTCATAATCGGCAGCATGGATGGAATAAAGCGCAGGTATTAAACTCACGAAATGTGCGCGCAAGGCAGGGTCGGATTTGGCAAGTTTTTTTAAAATGATTTTTGTATCTGCTAGGCCTGGCTGTCCAAGTCCATTGAGAAAATCGCGCAAGTCGTAGGCGTATTTCCATTGAGTTGATTTTTTAAGAGGAAGGGGTTGCATCTGCATGATATACATTTTCTTTTCAATTGCTGTAGCCAATGCGGGTGGTATGGCTTTTTCAGCAAGTAATTTGTCGAGTGCGGTTTTTACTTTATCCTGCGTCTGCGCTAGAGCGCTGACAAGTTGCACCTCTATCTGAGCAAAGGTAGTTTCTGTCATTTTTGGGGAAGCCTTAGATATACCTTTTTGGGTTGCTTGCTCTTCCTTTATTCCATTGCCTCGTATGCGTAAATCGTAGGCTCCGGCTGCTCCTGTTACCAAGACATTGATGATCG
>CAZOWS010000192.1:0-7393 GCA_964583365.1 uncultured Actinomycetota bacterium | reverse complement strand
ACATTCTTGACTGCATTCGTTTTGATCGAGCTACTTGGATTTCAACGAACTCTCGGTGTTGCCTCTGTGATGAATTTCACCATTTCCTTGGTCAGTTTTCTTCTGGCGAGAAAAAAATCCGAGGGTGGCATGTTTCCGAATGTTTCACTCACGGTTCCCAACTGCAAGGGAATGTCGATACCAACGCTTCTTTTTGCCACGGGCTTTGTGGCTATGGGTATGGAAGTAGTCTGGGTTAGGGCATTCACTCCGGTTCTTGGGACAGAGGTGTATTCCTTTGCTCTTCTGCTCATGATGTATTTGCTGGCGACTTGGTTGGGTTCATGGCTATATCGTAGGCATTTGGGGGGAGCGCGGATATTCTCCGTTCCTTATGTTCTTGCGTACCTTTTGGTAAGCGCTTTTTTGCCGGTGTTGATGAATGACCCACGGTTGACAGGGCTCGTATGTTCATCTGCACTCGTCGGTGTATCTCCAAACGTATTTGGGCCAAGAGGTTTTATTGCCCTAGTGAGTATTGCACCGTTCTGTGCTTTTCTCGGATACTTGACGCCAATGCTTGTGGATAAATATTCTAGCGGTCAACCGGATATCGCTGGCCATGCCTACGCCATCAATATTATGGGGTGCATCTTGGGCCCTCTGGTTGCGTCTTACGGACTGCTACCACATCTTGGGACTACCTATTCGCTCGTTTTATTGACAATACCCCTGATAATTTTCTTTATTAGATACATCAAGGAATTAGATTATGTGTCGCGCGTGGGCGCAGGGGGCTTGTCCGCGGTTTTTTTAGCAAGCAGCACCATGTATTTTTGGAGCTACGAGGATTATCCATCGCATAGCTTCGATAATGTGCACGTGCGTCGTGATCATGTTGCTACGGTATTATCGTGGGGGCACAGACCAGGCAGTAGACTTTTGGTCAATGGTATCGGTATGACGCATCAGGGTAACATTCTCAAAATGATGGCCCATCTACCCCTGGTTCATTATAAGGCGAAGCCGCAATCCATCTTGGTTATATGTTTTGGTATGGGCACAAGTTTTAGATCTGCTTTTAGATGGGGAGGCGAGACAATCGCAGTAGAGTTGGTGCCCAGCGTGGTTGAGTCATTCGGGGATTTTTTTTCTGACGCCAAGACAATTGGGCAAGATCCCCGATGCCAATTTGTTGTCGATGATGGGCGGCGTTATTTATCTCGGACCACTAAAAAATTTGATGTTATCATTATCGATCCACCTCCTCCCATCGAGGCCGCAGGATGCAGTCTCCTGTACTCGGAGAATTTCTACAAGCTGATTAAGAGTCGGCTCAAACCTGGGGGAATACTTCAGACATGGATGGCGGGTACCACGCCTGAAACAGGTGTAGCCGTAGGCCGAGCCTTAGCAAATTCATTTGATTATTTGAAGGTATTTTCTTCGGTCAATGTGTGTGGTCAGCATTTTCTTGCGTCTCAGCAGCCGATACAGGATATCACGCCCGAAGAAGCCGTAGCTAGAATGCCTAAAGAGGCTTTAATGGATTTGGAAGAATGGAAGGAACCAGGAGAAAACGCGCTTACGTATTTTAAAACCGTTTTTGACACCCGCCAGGATATACAAAGTCTGTTCGCCGCAAGCACCCATCCGAGCATTACCGATGATAAACCTTACAATGAATATTACCTGCTAAGAGCATTGGCGAAGGCAATTGGCCTGCGTTGAAACTGGATCTTCACGATTCTTTTTGTCGCGCGCGGGATTTAATGGAGCGGGGGGATGGGCATGTGTTTATCACGGGGAAGGCGGGGACGGGGAAATCCACTTTGCTTGGCCATTTTCGCGATACCACGGAAAAGAATTGTGCGGTGGTTGCACCGACGGGAGTGGCCGCGCTTAATATACATGGCGAGACGATTCATTCGTTTTTTGGTTTTAAGCCGGGCATTAGTCCCGAAGAAATTAGGGAAAATCCGCCGACTAAGAAATTGTTAAAGTATAAAAAGCTCGATGTGCTCGTGATCGACGAGGTCTCGATGCTGCGCGCGGATTTACTGGATTGCGTGAATGCGTTTCTTCAGGTAGTTCGAAAAATAGAACTTCCATTTGGTGGCGTGCAATGCGTATTTATTGGAGACCTTTATCAATTGCCTCCGGTGGTACGGCAGGATGAGAGGGAAGCGCTGGCCGAGCGCTACGGGGCTCCTTACTTTTTCTGCGCGGATGTGACGCGCGTGCTGTTTGAGGAAAATGAAATCGCGTTCATCGAATTGGATAAGGTTTTTCGCCAGCGCGACGAGCGCTTTATCGAGATTTTGAACGCGGTGCGTGATAGGGCTTTGACGCGCGAGCATCTGGCGTTGATTAATTCACGCTGCCAGCCCAGTCCAGCCAAGGTCGATACGGCGTCCCTGTTTCTCACGGCCACCAACGCTCAGGCCGATGCGATCAATCAACGCAACGCCGAGGCGCTTAGTGGGCCGCCGCATATTTACGAAGGCATGCTCGAAGGCGATTTTCCTCGCAAGGATTTACCTACCGATTATTCGCTGAATTTGAAACCCGGCGCGCGCGTGATGTTGCTTAACAATGATCCGGCTGGCCGCTGGGTGAATGGCTCGTTGGGCGAAGTGGAGGAGTTGCACGATCGTGTGGCGGAGGTTGCGTTGGATGGTGGAGCAACGGTGACCGTGGAGCCATTTGCGTGGACCATGTATCGATCCGTCTACGACAAGCCGGCTCGCGTGCTGAGACAGGAGCGCGTTGGTGGTTTCATGCAATTGCCGCTGCGCATGGCTTGGGCGACCACGATTCACAAGAGCCAGGGAAAGACCTTCGATACGCTCACGATAGATTTGAGCCGCGGGATGTTCGCGGCCGGGCAACTCTATGTCGCGTTAAGTCGCTGCCGCACGCTAGAGGGCATCACGCTCACGCATCCGTTGCAAATGTCGCATCTGATGTTGGATTATCGCTGCGTGCGTTTTCTGAGCGCGCTGCGGCATAGTCAGGCGCGTATTCCCGCTTAGATTTGCCCCGCTTCAAGGACGTCTTACCATTTTGTGTAAGGCTTTTACTCAATGATGGAAGGGGGCAAGGGGACTTATTTTTAGGGGACGCGGTTCGGCCGCTCCAGCGGCGGCCGCCCAGCTTTTTGCTATGACGGTAGGCCGGGTACCCGCGAAGCGGGTGGCCGTACCTAATGCCGGCAGTGCGAGAGCACGCCGGCCCGCTCGGCGCGCAAATTGCCGTTGAAAATAATCCATTCCGCTCAATTCGAGACCTCGCAACAGCGAGGTCTAAAATTGCCGCCATAAAGCCGGCGGCAAACCCAGCTTTGCGCGCCTGCGCGAGTCCCCTAAAAATAAGTCCCCTTGTCCCCTTCTTTCGAAGTCTTATACAGTTTTTTTTAGCCCAAGCACCCTTGACAAAAAAGTAATTTGCATATATAGTAATGCCAAGCAGTTACGTATTTACTGCTGGAAAGTGAAGGTTATGTCAAGGCAACGAGATATCAGGCCTTTTGTGGGCTGCGTGTCTTTTGTCGTGATCGTTGCACTGCTTGTGACAACGATAGCGAGCCCGGTTCAGGCACTAGCCCCGCATTCGGCGTTTCATGAGGCAACGCAGAGGGATAGAAGGCTGCCGGCTTATGCAAATTTTCATGACCAAGTGGACGCTATTCGGGTGATACAGTCCTACAAGACGCGGAATGCAAGACTCATGCGAGAGGGTTTCATTTTAAGTGGGATATGTTCGCCGGATGTCTTGAAGGTCTTGGATAATCTGGTTTTGCTGGAGGCTCGAGAAATGGCTGGCCAGAACAGCGTCGAAGAAACCCGGGGCCTTCGGGAGGCCAGAATATCATTGTTTAAAATCGTGTTTTATTTTCCTGAATCTCTGTTTGGAAAGGATTCCTGGGATCACGTATACACGGCGGATTACGAGGGCAGCCGGGGCCAGCTAAACGCGAAGGGTCGAGTGATGGAGGGATTGGATGAGCTGGGGTGGCGATTGGCGCGCGTCGGCGGTCAGGCAAGACTCGTCTTAAAGACCGAAAAGATTCCGGAAGAGGTGAATTTGCCAACAGCTATTGAAACCACGGGTGAACCATCATTGGGTACCAGCCCACCATCCACATCCACGGCGTTAGTGGATATGATGTCCCTGCATCGCCAAACCCTTGGGGCCCAGGTGCGGTATTTGTGTCAGAACAACCTCTACACGGAGGCAGCCAAACTTTTAGTCTTGGGCTCCGAGGATGCTACTCATGCACAGGAGATGTGTAAGATATTATTAAAGGAACTGGGTCCTGTTGATACCGGCCGATTGATGGGTTGCATGGATCCGGGAACCGCCGCCTACATGCTAGCGACGATGGTGGCCGTAGGGCAGCAATCCATTTTGTGGCTGGATATTCGTCATCTCGGGACGCCCGTTGCTATTTTAGATTCGAATCAACTGCATAAGGCTTGCGAGGTGTTAAAGGCCGTTCATCGTCTTCCGACGGAAGGCAAAGAAAGTCATGCCAGCGCAATTCTCAAGCAAATGGTTTTAAGAGACGGAATTCCGTTCGGCCCACAAATTGCGGATGCCATTCTCCTGCGCTGTCTGAGGCCCGTTGCGCACAGCTTCATGGATCCCGTGATGTCGAAGCCAAGGGTTCAGCAGGCATTCGACGAGATTTTGTATCCGTTGGGTGTAGAAGCGTATACCTCGATTCAGATGTATTGCGCCCCTACAGACATTTTTGTGCCGGTGCAGTTGAACACGCTAGAGGGACAGGCCCAGGTGGCATTGCTGAATACGCTTTTTGCCCACCATCCCGACGAAATTCCAAAGGAAAATAGAATCCATACGGGTGCTATTGCTCTGACGACGGATCAGGATCTGGTGGAAAATTTGGCGGATCTCATGCAGATCGCGTTTCCAAAGGTCGATGGCAGGCAGCCCTCGCACCCAGTGGACATCGAAACGCTGCCAACGGACATTAGACCCATTGTCCAATTGGCGCAGATATTGTTGGTGAAACTTGATCCCGCAAGGGTGCAAAGGCTTTTGCCACGTGTGAATGCGCAAATTGCTGAAGATGTGGCGAATGGCAAGACAGGGGCAAGCCTCGTGGATATCAAAGCAGCCTTTGTGCGGTTGTTATCGCAAGTGCCGGCAAAGTTTGCTGCGCGTTTTTTTATAGAGAGCAACATGAAGGCCAGCAAGCATAAACGAGAAGTGATGTTTAAATGGACCATGGATTGCCTGGGGGGATTGCAGAAATGGGAAACTGTTGCGGGGGCTCCCGTCAGCAACACAGCCAAAGACATCGTCAGGACGATGCTCACGGATGAAATGGCGGCGCGCGGGGGAAGGGAATTGTTTCGAAAGATTTTAGATAGGCAAAGCGGTCAACCCGATTATGGCGTTGCAATGAAACTCCACGATGCGTTGTGCGAGGAGGTGCCGGACTTGGTTGACTGGCACACGTATTGGCAGACAGGGAAATTATACCAATCGCAATTATCAGACGCGGAAAAATACCATCAACTGACGGATGGGGCGGAACAACTGATTTTGTTTCTTTCCGCCAGGCACGAGATTCAAGCAATACGCCAGCATTTGCATCTGCTATGTCGATTAAAAGACAATCGCGTGATTCCTGCTTTGATTGCCATGGCCAATCGCAATTGCCAGTCCAGCGAGCCAGATGAGTGGGGCATGACACCGGAGGAATTTGACCGTTTCAATATTGAATTTTTAAGACGGGCGTATGATATGGATTCCGAAGCCTTTGCGCGCGCCTATTGGACGCATTCGGGTGCTGTTCCCCAACTGCGCCGTGGTTGGCGGGCTCTGGGCCGACAGTTGATCGCCCTGCTGGGCCGCGCGCCGGTATGGAAAGGCGATGCGATGGATCGTTTGGCGATTCAGTGTCTGACGGGAGATGAACAGACGGATCTGGTCTTATACGGCGTGAGAGACGACGCCAACGACCGGCTGACGGCATTTGTGGAGGCGGGACTATCCTATTCTCCCGGGCACGTGGACAAGCGAGCTGTTGCTGCGGCGGGATTCATGAAATCGGGCAAACACCTGCGTGAGCTCCTGCAATTGGTCGAATTGCGCCATCCCCGATTGGCTGGGTTGTATAGGAGTAGGAGTGTGCTCCAGCCAGATCATGGGAAATGGATAGATGACAGTTGGAAAAAAAACAAAATTAATGACGATAATCCATTTCAAGGTGAATTTATCGATACGGAGATTGAGTTAGGCCCTGTTAGATACACGGATTTTTTGAATCGAATGGCAAAGATTCTGGATCCCTCTGTCCAGGAATGGGCACGGTTACTCGAAGAATACCCAAAAGGGATCTCCGTCTCCGACGACGGCCAGGTTTCCTTTAGAGCAAATGTCGCTTTGTATATGCGGGAACACAAGGATGAATGGAAACTGATGATTAAAATCACAAAACAAGGAACAAATGAAAGGGCGAAAGCGATTACCCGTTTTGTTGCTTCGATGTGCGTGGGTCAAAAAGGAAGCAATATTTTAATCCCTTTATTATCAGACTACATCGCGGCCAAAAACGATCCCAATCCAGAGCATGTGGTAAAGGCAGCGGGAATGGTGTTTCTAGCATTACAGCAAAAGCCGGCGGAGAAGGTTGTCCATACAAAGGAATTGGTTGCGGACTATAAAAAAATAAAAGCGGAATTACAGGTTACCCCTGTCTATGTTCCGGCTAGTTGGAAGGACCAATTTTCTATTAGTCTGTTTCAAGATATGTTCCCTGACTGGGGGGATAGACATGATCTAGCTCAGATTCGCTTTGTCCCGCATGTAATAATCGCAGCAATTTGGATTTATCAAACACAACCCGCATTCATTGTGCAATTCTTGCAATCCGTATTAGGCTTGAAGATACTTTTCGTCTTACCGTTTCTTGCACCCGTAATTGTTACATGGATAGCTTTAATGTTTGGGGATAAGAAGGATCCGAATCATGGCCAGGAGTCCTTTATGCTTGGCTTGGCTGCGATTCTTTGGAGCTTAATCTGGGCAAAACCAATATCTATCGCCTTGGCCGTCGTTATTCCCCTTATTCTGCTAACCCCTATCGCAATTTTATTGGAAAATTTTCTCTGGGTTGCTGGTGGGAAAATGGCGCTCGGGACTTTAGCAGTTGTTC
The DNA here is from genome assembly GCA_964583365.1 of uncultured Actinomycetota bacterium. GTDB lineage: Bacteria > Auribacterota > Ancaeobacteria > Ancaeobacterales > CAZGMX01 > CAZOWS01. Next base: position 225 of record CAZOWS010000192.1, on the reverse strand, counting down.
GATATCTTCTGCGGCAATTATTCTATTTGCCCTACATGAAATATTGGGAGATGCCACGAAAACTCGATGAAATTCAAGAAGGATTACGGAGTTTAGACTTTAAAGCGATGGATGAGCAATTGCGTGAAATTATTCCGTCCCTGTTGGAGTCGATGGATTTTATGAGTCGGCACATGCTCGAGCTCGTATTGCATGCGCAGGACACGCAAGAATTAGATGCGCTAT
>CAZOWS010000191.1:0-8653 GCA_964583365.1 uncultured Actinomycetota bacterium | reverse complement strand
CGCGGGGAGAGGGATGCAAGGACTGGATCGGGAGGGAGCAATGCGGATAACAGTTTCAAGGCCCAAGTTCTCGATATGGTGGCACAGCGATTCCGGTGAGTACTCTTGTCTTGCCCGCGAACGACCGTTCGCGCGGACTTTCTTCTCCGGTGCAATACGCCAGGGGTGTCGGCCCCGGGCGCGCTTCTTTGTTGAAGCGTCTCGGACTGGAAACCCTCGAAGATCTATTCACGCATTTCCCCCGTCGCTACGAAGACCGCGCGCATATCAAGCCCATTAGCGAAATGGTTGTGGGAAAGCAGGAGACGGTTTTGGGCGAGGTGCTGGCCATCACGCTCAAGCGTTTCCGGCGCAGCATCTCGTTGGTGCAAATGGGCGTGGGCGACGGTACCGGATTGGTGACCGTGTGTTGGTTTAATCAGCCGTACATGAAGGATCGCTTCAAAGCCGGCGATAAACTTTATCTCTACGGGCGTCTGCAGTTGAATCGCAGTAAAAAGCCTGTGATCTATAATCCTGAGTACGAGTTTGTGGAGGCGACCCCCACCCCCCACCCTGGCCCTCCCCCCCTCACCCAACCCTCTCCCGCGGGGAGAGGGTTGCAAGGAACGGATCGGGGGAGGGAACAAAGTCTCGGCGGCGGTGAGGCTGAAAATTCTATTCACATGGGGCGTATTGTGCCCGTCTATCCGCTTACCGAGGGGCTGCAGCAGCGCGCGATTCGCTCCGTGCTTTGGCAATTTCTCGAGCAATATTTGCCGCAGGCCGAGGAGAATTTGCCGGCGGCTTTGCTGGAAGAGAAAAAATGGATGTCCAAGCAGCAGGCCTTGCGGCAAATTCATTTCCCTGAGTCTTTTGCCTTGCAGGCGCGAGCGCGAGAGCGATTGGCCTACGAGGAACTATTTTATTTTCAGCTCGCGTTGGGCGTGAGGAAAAATGCGATCAAGGCCACGCCGCGCGGGTTCGCGCATCAAACACGCGGGGCCAAGGTGCTGGCGTTTTTGCGGTCGCTACCATTCACGCTCACGCGCGCACAGCAACGTGTCATCAATCAAATTCGCCACGACATGGGAAGTCCCTACCCAATGAACCGCCTTGTGCAAGGCGACGTGGGTTGCGGCAAAACCGCGATCGCGACGGCCGCAGCGATGATGAGCCTGGATTCGGGATGCCAGACAGCGCTGATGGTCCCCACCGAAATTCTGGCCGAGCAGCATACGCGTAATCTGGAGAAATTATTGGCGGGGTTGGATGTGCGGCTGGGGCTTTTGGTGGGCGGGCCGGACAACGCGAAGAAGCGCGAGCTGCTGCGCGAGGTCGCGGAAGGAAAAATAGACATTCTCGTGGGCACCCACGCCTTGATACAAGACGCGGTGACGTTTTCGCGACTGGGTCTAGTGATCGTGGACGAGCAGCATAAATTCGGTGTGGTGCAACGCGAGAGCATTCGCAGCAAAGGCCTATGCCCGGACGTGCTCGTTATGACTGCGACGCCTATACCGCGCACGCTGGCCCTGACCGTGTACGGTGACCTCGAGGAATCCGTCGTGGACGAGCTGCCGCCAGGCCGGAAAAAAATTGCTTCGTTCTGGATTGCGCCGAAGAAATTACCTACCGCCTACGAATTTATTCGCAAAGAAATTCGCGCGGGCCATCAGGCCTATGTGATTTATCCACTCGTGGAGGATTCGCCAAAAGTTTCCTCCAAGGCCGTGATCAGTATGGCTAAAAATCTGGCCACGCATATCTTTCCCGATTTGAAAGTCGGATTGTTGTACGGCAAGATGAAGGGCTCCGAGAAGGACAAGGTCATGCAAGAGTTCGCCGCAGGCGCGATTCAGGTGCTGGTTTCTACGAGCGTAGTGGAGGTCGGCATAGATGTCGCCAACGCCACCTGCATGATGGTAGAAAATGCCGAGCGCTTTGGTCTCGCTCAATTGCATCAATTGCGGGGCCGCATAGGGCGCGGGTCCGCGGCCTCCACGTTCATCATGGTCAGCGACCCGACGACGTCGGAGGGTTACGCGCGATTGAGCGTGCTCAAAGAAAGTCAGGACGGTTTCCGCATTGCCGAAGAGGATTTGAAGATTCGCGGACCCGGAGAGTTTTTCGGCGTGCGCCAACACGGAATGCCCGAGTTGAAACTCGCGAGTCTTGTCACGGACCGCAATCTGCTGGAAAAAGCCCGCGAGGACGCTCTGGGATTGCTGCGCAAGGATCCCGCGATGAATGAGGCCCAGCATCAATCCGCCGCAGAAGTGCTGCGCCGCTGTTACGGGGGACTGCTAGATAAGATTAGTGTGGGTTGATGCGCATCAACGCCGGAAAATGCAAGGGTTATCCCATTCTCACCCAGGACATTGCTGGCACGCGGCCTACGTCAGACAAGGTGAAGCAGGCGATGTTCAACGTGATCGGCCCCGTGGTTGAGGGTAAGACCGTGCTGGACCTCTATGCGGGTTTTGGCTCTTTGGGACTCGAGGCGTTGAGCCGTGGTGCGAGCAAAGCTGTGTTCGTTGAAAGCAATGCGGCCTGTTGTCGCGTACTCCGCGAAAACATACGCAAAATCGCAGTGGGGGCCCCTGAGGCAGCAGCGGAGTTGCTCGAATGCGATGTCTTTCGCGCGATCGCGCGCCTGGAAAAAGAGGGGCAAAAATTTTCCATCATCCTAAGTGACGCGCCGTACCAAGATCTCGCGCATTCTAAACTATTGAATGCCCTGGCCAATTCCGCTATCTTGGAGCCTTCCGGCTTGTTGTTGATGCAGCATAGCGTAGCGGAGAAGCCGATGACGGAAGACGCGATTTTTAAGTTGTTGCGCGCTTATCGCTACGGAGCCACGATGGTCAGTCTTTATCGGAGAGGAACGTAAGTGAAAAAAGCGATTTATCCAGGTAGTTTTGACCCTTTAACGTTCGGCCATCTCGACGTGCTCGATAGGGCGGTCAAAATTTTTGACAAGGTCATCATCGCGGTGGCCAAAAACCCCGACAAGGCCCCCTTGTTCACGCTAGAAGAGCGCTGCGAGATGATTTTGCAGGCCACGCGCGGCAATCCCAAGGTGGAGGTGGACGCATTCGATGGCTTGCTCGTGAAATACGCGGCTCGTAAAGGCGCTTCGGTGGTGCTGCGCGGTGTACGCGCATTGACCGATTTTGAATACGAGTTTCAGATGGCGCTCACGAATCGTAAACTCGCCAACGACATCGAGACCATTTTTATGATGCCTTCAGAATCCTATTCTTATTTTAGCTCGCGCATGATTAAAGAAGTAGCCAGGCTCGGCGGAGATATTACTAATTTCGTGCCCAAAGCTGTAGCCAAGCGGCTGCTGGAACGCATAAAGTCCATTAAGGCGGAGTGATGCCACACCATGAAAATTCAATTAGACAGAATTCCCTATGAGGGAAGCCATTTTATCGAAGAAGACCCGGTGGCTCCTTACGAGCTAACCTATACGGACTTTAAGTTCAAGGATCCGATCTATTTAGATATCAGCGCCCACATCGTGTCCGGCAATCTTGTCGTATCGGGAAAAATCTCCACGAAGGTACATATGAGTTGTTCGCTTTGCCTCAAACCCTTCACGCGGACTTGGGCGGATCCATCCTATCACTTCGATTGCGAGGTACTACAACCGCATGACACTATAGACTTGACGGAGAATATCCGTGAAGCTATCATCGTCGGCCTTCCCGTCAAACCCCTATGTCGGGAGGACTGCAAAGGGTTGTGTCCTTCTTGCGGAACTAATTGGAATTCAGCGAGCTGCGGGTGTTCGAAGAAGAAGATGGACATTCGTTGGGCGGATTTAAACAAATTGAAACTGGAGTAAAAAGCCATGGGTTTACCAGGAACAAGACATTCTAGATCCCGAGGGAGAAGCAGACGAGCCCATATCAAGTTGATCAAGCCATTGCTCTCTGCTTGCTCGCATTGCGGACAGCCAAAATTATCCCATTTCGTCTGCGCCAACTGCGGATATTACGCCGGGCGCGAAGTTCTGACTCCCAAGATTTAAGGTTAATAACTAGCCGTGTTTATCCCCGAGCGTATTCTGGATAAACTATGCGAGTAGCTCTCGACGCAATGGGAGGGGATTTTGCCCCGGAAGCCGTTGTGGAAGGAGCTCTAGCAGCCGCCCAGGAACAGCCTCAAACCACCATCATTCTCGTCGGGGACAAGGATCGCGTCATGGCCCTGCTGAACCGATCCGGCGCCATACCCAAAAACATCGAAGTCCGCCACGCCTCGCAAGTGATCGAGATGGCCGAGTCCCCCCTGCTGGGCTTGCGCCAGAAAAAAGATTCCTCCATAGGGGTTGCCGTTCAAATGGTCAAAGAAGGCCTAGCTGACGCGGTGGTCAGCGCGGGCAATACCGGCGCTGTTGTTGCAGCAACGAAATTGAAACTCCGCTTTCTCGAATGCATTGAAAGACCCGCGATCGCCACGATATTCCGGCATGCCAAAGGGGCTTCTGTGCTTTTGGATGCGGGCGCGAATATTGATTGCAAGCCGCGCTATCTGTTCGAGTTCGCGGTCATGGGCTCCTCCTACGCCAAAGAGATTCTAGGCTATCCCAATCCGCGCGTGGGTTTACTCTCCATCGGAGAGGAAGCGTCGAAGGGCAACGAGCTCACCAAAGAAACTTTTAAGCTGCTGGAAAAGTCCAAATTGAATTTTATCGGCAACGTGGAAGGCAGGGATGTGCTGAGCGGCGCAGCGGACGTCATTGTCTGCGACGGGTTCGTGGGGAATGTCGTGTTGAAGGTGGGCGAGAGCGTTGCCCTGTATTTGAAAACCATGATGAAGCATGAGTTTATGGCCAATCCCATCCGGAAACTAGGCGCGCTGCTGCTGACCGGCGCATTTCGCGCGATAGCCCGCAAGACAGACTACGCTGAATACGGAGGCGCCCCCTTGGTTGGCGTCAAGGGCACATGCATCATTTGTCACGGCAGTTCCACCCCAAAAGCCATCAAGAACGCGGTGCGCGTGGCCACTGAATTTGTCGCGCATCATGTCAATACCCACATCGTGGAATCCATGAAAGTCAATCTCGCCGAACTGGACGAAACGCTGGCCAGGTAATTGTCCTTGGAATCTAAAAAGCTAGCTTGCATTATCGGAACAGGTTCCTATCTTCCCGAAAAGGTTCTCACCAATGCGGATCTCGAGAAGATCGTGGACACCAGCAACGAATGGATTGTCACGCGCACGGGCATTAGCGAGCGTCGCATAGCTGCGCCCGATATGGCCACGTCGCAGATGGGCAGCATCGCGGCCAAGCGGGCGTTGGAAAAAGCCGGGCTCGCGGCCGAAGACGTGGATTTGCTCATCGTAGCTACGATCACTCCGGACATGCAATTTCCTTCCACCTCTTGTCTTGTGCAACGGCAAATCGGGGCCAAGCGCGCGATATGTTTTGATTTGGGGGCGGCTTGTAGCGGCTTCGTCTATGGACTGGAAGTCGCGCAGCGATTGCTGCTGTCAGGACCCTACAAGACCGCGCTGGTTATAGGCGCGGAGAAAATTTCTTCGATTATAGACTGGAAGGATCGCAACACCTGCGTGTTATTCGGGGATGGTGCGGGCGCGGCGGTGCTGGCCTTGAGAGAAGGATCGCATGGCATATTGTCCACTTTTCTAGCGGCAGACGGAACGGCAGCCGAGTTGTTGCATTTGCCGGCCGGGGGATCGAAAATCCCCGCGACAGTGGAATCGGTGAACAATCGGCTTCATTTTTTAAAAATGCAGGGCCGGGAAGTGTTTAAATCCGCGGTGCTTGCCATGGGCATGGCCGCGGACGAGGTGTTGAGTAGGGCCAATCTCAAGAGGGAAGACGTGTCCTGGCTCATTCCCCATCAGGCGAATCGCCGCATCATCAGCGCCATAGCCAAGCGCCTGGACATACCAGAAGAAAAAGTTTATATCAATGTTGGGAAGTATGGAAATATGTCTGCTGCATCCACGGCCGTGGGATTAGACGAAATGGCTATGTCGGGAAAATTGCGCAAAGGGGACATCGTGTTGATGGTGGTTTTTGGCAGTGGGCTCACCTGGGGATCCTGCGTGATCAAATGGTAAAGTCCGCTCGCGTTGCCCTGTTGTTTCCCGGGCAAGGCGCTCAAGTTGTTGGTATGGGCAAAGCAATGGCCCAAGCATTTCCCAGAGCGGAGGCTGTGTTCGACGAGGCCAACGATGTACTCGGATACGATTTAAAAAGGATTTGTTTTGAAGGGCCCGAGAAAGAACTCGTGCTTACGAACAATAGCCAACCGGCATTGCTTGCTACTAGCATCGCTTGCTGGAAAGTTTTCAAAGAGCAGGGGGCGCATGTGGATATAGCCGGATGCGCGGGCCTGAGCCTGGGCGAGTATTCAGCGCTTGTAATCGCCGGTTGCCTTAGTTATAAAGATGCCTTGCTGCTCGTGCGCGCGCGCGGAACCTACATGCAAGAGGCCTGCGAACTGGTTCCCAGTGGGATGGCCTCGGTTATCGGGTTGGAATTGGCGAAAGTGAGCGCGCTTTGCGAGGAAATCTCTGGCGATGAATCGCGTTGGATTTTGGACGTGGCCAACGTGAATTGCCCAGGACAGATCGTGATATCCGGGCATCGCGAGGCAGTGCAAGCGGCTGCGGACAAACTTGCTGCTATGGAAGGCGTGAGGGCAGTTGTCCTGAATGTGAGCGGGGCGTTTCATTCCCGTCTCATGCAGCCCGCAGCAGATAAATTACGCGAGACCATAGCCCAATTTAATATTATTCTGACGAAAATTCCTGTTTTTGCCAACGTGACCGGGGCTCGCATTGCCCCGTCGGAAAGCATTGCTGATCTCTTGATTCGACAAATCACGTCGCCGGTGCTTTGGGAACAATGCGTGCGGGCCATCATCGAGCAATCGAAGCCTGATCTTTTTATCGAGGTGGGCAGTGGCAAAGTGTTGAGCGGTTTGCTACGTAGAATTGACAGGTCAGCCAAGTCCTGCAATATCGAGGACCCAGAAAGTCTGGCAAAAACCATAGGGAATAAGGAGGCGGCGCTATCATGACATCCATGTTGAAGGATAAAGTTGCTTTGGTAACCGGCGCGGCGCAGGGTATTGGCAAGGCCATCGCCAAAAGGCTTGCCAGCGAAGGCGCGAACGTCGTCGTATGCGACATGAACGAGGCGCTCGCGCAGCAAACGGCGACAGAACTTGCTGCACTGGGCGCGAAAGCTGTTGGGATGAAGGTGAATGTGACCCAGGCGCAAGAAGCACAGGCCTGCGTGGATAAAGTCATTGACAGCTTTGGGCGCATAGATATACTCGTCAACAACGCAGGCATTACCAGGGATGGTTTGTTGATGCGTATGAAGGAAGAAGATTGGGACCTGGTAATAGCGGTAAATCTTCGAGGCACATTCAACTTTATCAAGGCCGTTTCCAGATCGATGATCAAAAATCGATCTGGTAGAATCGTGAATATTGCTTCTATTATTGGCTTGATGGGTAATGCGGGGCAGGCCAATTATGCGGCATCCAAGGCAGGCGTGATTGGCCTAACCAAGTCGGCGGCAAAAGAATTTGCAAGTCGAAATATTAATGTAAATGCTGTTGCGCCAGGTTTTATAGACACAGCAATGACGCAGGCCCTGTCGGAAGAAGTACGAAAAAAGATGTTGGAGTTGGTGCCGATGGGTCGTATGGGCACGCCGGATGATGTTGCAGATGTGGTGTTGTTTTTGTGCAGTGACTTGTCTCGCTATGTTACAGGGCAGGTAGTTACAATAGATGGTGGAATGGTAATGTAGGTAGTTTTTATTTTGCATTTGTATTTTGTGAAAGTGGTGTTTTAGCTTTTGTTTTGGTATTTTGTGACAGAGTTTAAAAGGAGGATTAAATGGCAGCGGACATCGAATCGAAAGTGAAAGACATTATCGTGGAGCAGCTTGGAGTGAACGCAGAAGAGGTTACACGCGATGCATCTTTCATCGATGATCTGGGAGCGGACTCCCTGGATACCGTGGAGCTCGTCATGGCTTTCGAAGAAGAATTCAACGCCGAGATTCCGGATGAAGAAGCCGAGAAGCTCAAGACAGTCGGCGACGTAATAGAATACATTTCAAAAAAAATAGCCAAGGTCTAATCCGGAGTTAGTTTGGGGAGTTTGCTCGGAACCGATTCCGGTAAAAAGCACGAATTGTCACGAAATGCCAATTCGTGCTTTTTTTTAAGGGGCATGGAGTACAACCATGGATAAAAGCAATCGCATAGTCATTACCGGCATGGGTATTGTTTCCCCATGCGGGAACAACATAAAAGATTTTTGGAAGGCCATGTGCGAGGGAAAGTCCGGAGTCGGTCCCATCACAAACTTCGATGCCACCAAGTATCCTTCGCGCATTGCGGGCCAGATCAAGAATTTCGACACTTCCAGCATCAACAAGAAGGACTTGAAGCGCACGGACAAGTTTGTCCAGTACTCGCTTGTTGCTACGAAAGAAGCCTTTGATAATTCAGGCATTGATTTAGATAAAGAGGATCGCGATCAAGTGGGCGTACTGGTTGGTTCCGGTATCGGTGGCATTGAAACCATCGAGCGCGAGCACACGACGCTTCTCGAGAAGGGTCCCTCTAGATTATCCCCGTTTTTTATTCCCATGCTCATT
>CAZOWS010000190.1:0-8315 GCA_964583365.1 uncultured Actinomycetota bacterium | reverse complement strand
AGCGCGTATTTTTGATTATTCTCGAAAATTATGCTGACAAAAGCATCGTGGGGTCGAACGCCTTGAGCCAAAACGATGCGTGGAATGCGCGTTTGTTGCAGAGCATCTTTGACGCATGTCCGAGTATCTTCGCCCGTGTATTCTGGTCTTATGAGAATGCCAAGCCCATCCCGTTAGTAGAATTCATGGAAGCAAGACTACAATTTCTCACGCCTTTTTCTGCATCCCCCTGGGAAAGGACAGATGTGGAACGCCTCGTAGCAGAGCATTTCTCCAAAGACCGATTGAAAGATTTAATCGCGTATGGCATGGCGCGGGGACTCAACGAAAGGATTGCTGCTTTTGCCGCTGCGTATCCACAAAGAGTCGAGTCGGGATTATTGTCGGATTGCACCGCGGATGACAGGATGCGAATGGAGATGAAAGCGTACGCGGAATTCCTAAAGCATCATACGCATGATTTTATGCCGGATCCGAGCAGCTTGGCACAGGCTTGTCTGTCTACCTATCGCATTGTCCAACAAGGTAAACACAGCACTATGTATTATCCCGCGTGTGGAATGGATATGCTCAGGACAATTCTCTCGTACGACCTAGATTCTTTGATAGCCGTGGACCAGGATGACCAGCCGATAGAAAAGGAACTGGAAGCTTTTGGGGTACGCACCGCGACTATCGAACCGATGGACTATTGGGAAATGAATCCCACTATCAACAGCCTGTATAATCAAGGGGTGCAGGTTAGGAGATTGGCATTTGTGCTCGGAGGAAAGCTAAGAAAAATCACTTTTATTGTTAGCAATGCCACTACGATAGAACCAGATAAATTTACGCAGGAAGGTCTTGTGGATATATTCCATGTGCGTTTTCCTTCTGGGGCCAGCACCGCGGGCGATTTTAGCTACGCCAATTACAGCCTTATTCAAGACGGTGGTTTCGTATGCCTTACGGAGCAGGCTTTAGGCGCCTACAATACTAGGACGTCCTATTATCCGACAGCTAGGGCGCTGGCTAAAGTTTTTGGTTTGGAGGAAAAGCGTATATACAATTACGGGGTTATCTATCAGAAAAATTTTGAGTTACAGGAAGATAAATTTGCTGTGGCTATTAAGCTAGTCAATGTAATCAACACTATTGCGCATGAACTATTCTATGTTAGTACCGATTTGTGCATGCAGGATAGGTCTACGCAATACCACAATAGAAAACGCCAGACTCATTCCATTCGATTGATTGAATACATGCAGCAGGCCTTTGAAGACATTGCGCAATTGTCCACCATCGGCATTGGAGAGGGCCTGAGGGAGGAGATTTTTCTTGAATTGAGGCAGTACATCGAAGGTGAATTAAAGAATAATCCCGGGCTCACGCAGAATTTGCGCCTTACGGGTCAGCTTGAATTGTTCCAGGACGCCGTGGGCGTCCTAGAAAGTGCGGTGTAAAGTGGGTGTCCCTCGAATGCGGATCATTGCGTCCGTGACGGCATTTGTTTTTCTAAGCCAGCAATGTGCTTGGTCCTTGTCTCCGCCATCGCTGTTTCAGGCGAATCCATCCGATGCTTTGTCTCCGATTCGAATAAGCGAAATGAAGGAAGAACCTTTGAATCCGCGTGCGGTGGTGCGGAACGACGGATGGCGACCTCTTGCGACCACGGTTTCTTTCGTGAACGAGATCCTTAATTCCTCGATTGAATTACGGGATGAGGACTACTTGCGCTTGCTCGCGGATGAAGCCTTTAGGGTGGAAGCGGAAAAAGTATTTTTAGGAAGACCGCTGATCCCCGAGAGATTGAATCCCTATATTTACAATCAAGGGCTCAACATACATCAGGCCATCGTGGAATTGATCGCGAATGGCCAGGACGCCACCGTGGGGAAGAAAAGCATCGGAAGGTTTGGCGTGGGAGAGTTTCAATCCTATCAAGAATTGAAACAGCCGCAGGATACCATTGTGGTTACGACTTCTACCGACGGGATCAACGCTTTGAGGCTCACGTTCAAAATCATGGATGGCATCTTATGTTTCAAAGCGGAGGAAGTAACAAAGGGAATAGAAAAGGGAACGAAGATAGAGGTTCATACGAACTTTTCTCAAGAAGACATACAGAACAAGCTGCATTATCTGAGAAATAAATTTAAGGCGAACACGCGCGGCAAAATTCTCGTCAACGGCGAGCAAATCAATAAAGTCGAGCGATTTAAATACATCAACGGAGATAAGTTGGTGATGCCGGACATAGATCCGATGGAAATAGAGATCAGCGAAACGGGTTATGTGGTCAAAGACAAAGGGTCGGGCATGGGGCCCAAAGTTTTATTCGAGAAATTTTTAATTCCCAAAGAGAGCAGCAATGCCTTGGAAGGCAAGCCGCTGGAGCAGCCGGCGGAGATACGCGAAGAGACAAAAATATTTTATTCCGATATTTTGACGCAAGAAGGTAACGGAGTTATTTCGATTCAGGTGAGCGGTGTGGCCAACGTGGATATTCCCATTTATGGCATCAACATTCCCAAGGAGTTGATACTGGAGCTACCGCACGATGCATGGCTGCCGGAGTCGCGGAACAAGATCAGCCTGGATCAAATCACCCAGGAGGGCTTGATCGCGGTGATGAGAAAGCTGACGGACATGCAGCGCGCGGACATTGAAGATAGATTTGCGCTGCTCAATGGCATGGCCTTGTTGGTGCAGAAGCTCAGCGAAGAGAGTCAAGATCAAACCTTGCTTCGTGAATTCAGGCGTCTTTGCAGGGCCCCCATAGCCCAGGCAAAGGCGGACGGGAAAATTATTTTGCCCAATCGCGAGGCTTTTAAAGCACTAAAATTTCCCGATGGACTTCGAGACAAAGTGATGTATTTGGATGAACATTTGTACGAGTTTTTTCCCGGAAGCATAGAGGGCATAACCAGAGAAAAGGACTTTCATTCGCCGAGCCACACGCTTTATTTGGCGGACTTAGATGTTACGGAGGATAGGGACCTGTATCTCGACGGCTACTATCCTAATGGACAAGGGTGGATACTCTTTGACAGAAAGACCTGGCAAAAACATAAACACGATCCATGGTTGCTCGATCTTTTATTAAATTTTGGCATTAGCTATGGCGATGAAGGGAGGGCGCTGGGTAAGGTGAAGGCGTCCACGGACAGCCTAGAAAATGCAGCGCAGAGTTTAATCGGAACCACTTCAAGCAAAAAACGGCATCAGGAGGTCGCCACCATTCCAGACGATGCCGAGACAGAGGCAAAAAAACTTATCGAAGCGATGTTTACACCGGCCATCAACGCTCTGCTAGTGGTGCTGGGATCAAAAGACGGTGAATTCATCCGTTCAAAAATCGGGGACAATATAAGAAGCAACATAATCAACAAAGCCAACCTCTCTGAAGTAAGCGCCAATGTGGAAGAATGGCTTAAATCTTTGATGGAGTTGAAGGAGATGATTATGCAGTCCTCTCCAAGCGTTTGGCACGAAGGCTGGATTCGGGATCAAATCGTCTTCTTCAGCGCCACCGTATTAGAAGCACACGGCAGACTGTCCTTCCGTGCCTATGAAAATAAGCTCTATCTGTGGATGACATCATCCGACGATAAAGAGAAGAATCTGTACGAAGTCGACGCCGCGGGCAATGTGTTCATCGTAGCGGAACATGCCACGCCTATTTTTATCAAGGAGAAGATGTATCTAGTGCTCGAGGATAAGGCCACGGAAAAATATCAGGTTGCGGTCCGAACGAATGGCGAGAACAAGGTTTTGCTGCAGCATGCGAATCACGTGCGCGCGACAACGGATGGCCAAACAATTATCGCCTGGGTCCCGGACGGAAATAAAGTCAATGTTGTCAGCGTGGAAGACGAAAGGGCCTTTGCATTTTGCGCTATCGATAAGAAAGAAGCGGACAGATTCGAGTTAGCAATGGTCGAGCCCTCTTTCCTGGTTAAGCGTGGAAATAAAATATTGTTTTCTGACTTCTGGAGGTCTTGGAGGATGGGATCGGGCGATGAAATGGACGAGGGGATACTGCAAGTATTTTATACTTCGGGCAAGATCGTATCGATTTCGGAGAAGATTCGCACAGTGACTTCGCCGGATGGCTTAGACTTAGATAGTTGGAGTATAAGAAACGTCCTAGTTTTACCCAACGGTAATATAGCCATAGATGGAGATTTTAAGGTCAAGAACAAGTCTTCCGATGGAAATAAAGTCAGAGTATGGGAAGGCTTGCTTTTTTACGATGAAGAGGGGCGTTTGTTGTACAACGGGATGGAAGAGAGTTTGAGGAATAAGTACAAAGAGCAAAACTATTCTGCCGGGTTCAGTGCGCGCATGTGGGTTCATGCAGGTTTTGTGTATTTTCAGGAGCAAGGGCGATTGAAGCGCATGGACGAGAACGGCAAGGTAGAAGTCTTGCCTGAGGTGCACTATGCAGAACAGGGAGATGTCCACGTTAAATTTAGTGGCGACAAGCCAAAACAGAGAGTACAGAGAGTATTGGACATGCAGTTTTTTGGAGACAAGGTTTTTCTATTTACAACGGATGCGGACATAGAAGATGCTTCCGGTATCATACGGCCCAGCGCTATCGTGACATTGGATTTGTCAACCATGAGCGTGGAAAAAAGTCATTGGATGGGATCATTATCCCATCAAGATTATTGCGCGGCCGCAGGTTGCTTTTATTTTAACAACAGGGACTGTATCGTCATTACCGATAAAGATGGCAGGGAAGTGAAGGTCAAGTCCGAGGACTTGGGCTTTGGGGGCCAGGATGCGTGGAAGATGTTTTACGGCTGCTATGCCGATAGCGACGCGTTGTACTTAAAGAACGATAAAAGAGGTGTTGGCGGATCCTGCGACATCGTAAAACTTTTCCCCGATGGCAGTCACGAGATAGTTTATTCCATGCCGAAAGATCGGGTTGTGGAAGTTTCGCAAGCAGATAGGAAACGTTTTCCCGGGTCTTTTGCTTTTGTGCGATGGATCAACCCTATGGATCAGGTGGAACATGAAAATGCTGAGATGGGCGGCCAATCCCAAGGCAGGCTGCCTCCAAACGCTAAGGTAGAAAGCGTTTTCTTTGATCCGGTGACATCCAAAGTAACGAGCATCGCGGGCTGGTCTCTCAATCCTTACTACGATGCCGTGTTGCGGAACAGTGTTTTTCACATCGCGGACAAGGAAGTGACGACGAAGGGCAACATGGCATTGTTCCTTCAGAAAAGAGTTGTATTGCAGTCCAACGTCGAAAAATTAAGACAAGCCATGCCTTTACTGGATCCCCTATTGGCGGAAATGACTCCCGAAGAGACCGAGAATTTAAGGCTTTCCCTGCATAATCATGAACATTGGATTCCGGCCCTTATCTTTCTGGATAGAAAAGAATGGGGTAGGCATTGCTTAGAAGGGCTCAACGATGTCTTCAATACAATCATAGGCGGTTCAAAAAACATAAAACAGTTACGAAAGAATTTTAAGTTTATCAATTTCTTGACGCATCAAATCAACGATGAAAAAAGCGCCGCGAGGGCTGTGGAACGATGGGCCAGGATTCTTCTCGTCAACGAAGATCTGGCCGATGTCGTGGCCGATAAAATGCAGGGTGACTATAAGGAATTGGTAAACGCGCATTGGGCTACGAATCTACTGGAGGTGTATCAACGCTACCCGGAAAAATGTGATGAATTGTCGGGGGAAGAGCGTCTTTATCTCAACTTTTTGCTTCAGGGTGAATTGGATCCACCCAGTGATGCAAAGCCGACGTCTTTTGAAGGCGTGCCCGTGAATGGCGAGATCGTATCGCGAGATCTAGCCTCTTTGATAAAACTGCGAACCTCTTTCCCTCAGAAAATCATGCAAGAAAACGTCGAGTGGAGCGATGTCGTGGAAGCGCTTTCCGAAATAAAGGACAACGAATTAAAGGGAGTAAGGAGAAGCATAGCCGGCGCCGTGAATGGCCAAGATAGAACCCAGCACTATTGGTTGAGGGAATTGGCTCAAAACTGCCGGGATATCATTCGAACAACGCTGGGCATCGGCGCGCAGAGTGGATTTCTCGGGCATGGTTTTCACACGGTCTCCGCGGTTCGATGCGACGAGATACGCTTCCGGACCGGGAATGGACAAGAAGCCTACGAATTGATCCTTAAGCCTTCGTACGACCCCAAAGGGGACTTGATCAACATAGAAATTTTGCATATGCGAAAATTCGAAAGCGATTATAAGGGCACGCAAGTTCAAAGAATTAATTTCTTTAAAAGCCGTTCCGACATTGAGGCAAACATAGGCCTTATGGTTGTTAGCAGACAGGCCAAGCGATTTTTAGGCGCTATCCCGTCTCGTGGCGAAGACGGCATAACGATTCTTTTGAATGGGGAAGTTCTCAACGAAGACGGGTTTAGGAACAAAGATCTCCAGCGCATCGTAAATATCACCAATAGCATGCCGGCCGAACCGAATGCCCAGGGCTACTACGAGTGGGTCATGAGCGTGGAAGACCCCGTGGGTATGAATTTATCCACGATTCTCAATAAATTGCTGCCGCCCGATAGATCCGGGAAACCGGAACAGATCGCTCCCGATATCGCGACCGTAGGCAGGAAGCTGGATTCCGGCTTTAGCAAAGAAAAAATTCGCCGTGTCACCGTGGATAGGCTTTACGTGGATGAGATTCAATCGAAGTACATTGGTTTAGTGCCCGAGCTTGTTCTCGACATATTGAAGGGTAGAGGCTGGAATATACACTTTCCCGCGGGAACTCCTGTTCCCAGGACGCGCAATGAAATCATCGACGCCGAAAAATATGCGCCCTGGATCGCGACTTTGGCTTTGAAGACATTGGTGAAATTGTACATGTCCGAAAAAGAGATCAATATTCCCAATTTGCCCCTGGATTACATTTATGCCAACAGCAATGCCATGCATGTTCTCGACGACGTGCGAGACGATGCGAATTGGATCAATGCGGGTTTGGTGGGACATGTGGATTTTAGAAAGTACAACAATCCGCATCACCTCGCGCAATTGCTCACGCTTTTGGTCGTCGATTACGAGGGCGAAGTTACTTCGCTGGATAAAATAAAGCGCAGGGTGTTAGAGGAGTACAAAAAGAAAAATGCCAGCGATGTTAGTTTGAAAGGAGTTTTACCTGCGGGTATGTCGGCTCAAACGGCAATGGCAGAAGCTTTCATACGAGGTCATATTACTGCGAGACAACTGGATATATCGCATTTATTGGGGGAACCCATTCTTGTTGCTTTTAATAAATTTGGCGCAGCGTTGAACCGATTGGTAGAGGTAGATAAAAACACGTTTCATTTTGAGTGTGTTTTTGACTCCAATCATGGGGCCAGCGCATGCGGGGATACCGTAATCTGGAATTTGGCCAGCCAAATTCATGGTTGTCTACCTGCTTTTTTGGCTTTTATAGAATATGGCGAGGGGAAAAGACTCAACGGCTTCATGGAAACCTACGCGCATGAGACGGCGCATACTGTCGAGTATTTATACGAACACAAGCACGGCAATATTTGGACGCATCAGCGCGATCAGGATATCGAGGGGGCATTCGGCTGGATCATGAAAAAACTTTTGATGCGTATGGCCAAAAATCTTCATTCTACGGAGGACTTTCGGCATGAATTCTTGGCTACGCTTGGAATTCGCGTGGAGGAATTGAAATCGTCGTATGCGCGAGTGGTTGCACATGTAGAACAAAAACAAACGCAAGCGCCCGCATCGGGGGCCGATATCTTAGATCAGTCTTTATCGAATGAAAGTGTCGTGGATGACGCCGCATAAAAAAGTCCCGTAACCCCTTGACAAATCTCCTTTTGCAAGCTATACTAACTACTAGTAAACACAGTAGTTACAAGGAGATATTGGGTGATTTTTCGAAAAGTCATTGCTGCGCTATTGGCGCCTATTTTCCTCTGCACCGGTTTACCTTTGCCTGCCAGAGCTGCTTCGGTAGCTGGAATAGATTCCATCTCTAGTCATACCCTTGCCCCTGCAACCCAGCAAGACGAAATACGAACCGTTATGATGGTTCGTTCCGCGAAAAAACTTCTGAAGACATTAAAAGATCAGCCGTCTGAAACCATTGAAAAAGAATTGCTTCAAAATCTTCGGATGGAGGGATTTCGCGTCGATAGCATTCACGTGGTGCAAGTGAAAGATTCAAGAGAAATTTTTGGGCTTAAATTTGGACTACCCGATGCGATGTATTACGTGGGTTATGATGGTGCTAAAGATAGCTTTTTTGAATTGGGCGAGGACATTTTTGCTTCGTTGGCGATGCAAGGCACATTGCCGGAAGA
>CAZOWS010000189.1:0-4908 GCA_964583365.1 uncultured Actinomycetota bacterium | reverse complement strand
TGGACTTGCGCCCGTATATTTTGTACGGACGAAATATTTATGTAATGCCAGGAGGGCTGACGCGCGTGGCGCTCAAGAAGGGTTCGCTCGTGGTCAATTCCTCGCAAGGCGGCGGCAGCAAAGACACCTGGGTCATTCGGGGAAAGGCATAGCGCGATGTTGAGCCGCGTAGCCGAAGCCCTCTATTGGATGCAGCGCTATCGCGAACGCGCCGAAAACACCGCGCGCTTGATCGAGGTGAATCTCAATTTAAACATCGACGCCCCAGGAGACAGCAGCGTGCAATGGTATCCCGTCGTCGCGACCACGGGGGATGCGGACTTGTTCAAGAAATTCTACGGCGAGCCCACCGAAGAGCGCGTTCTGAAGTTTTTGACCTTCGACCTGCGCAATCCCGACTCCATCTTAAATTGCCTGCACAAGGCGCGTGAAAACGCGCGTTCCATTCGCCCCATCATCACCTCGGAAATGTGGCATGAATTGAACAAGGCCTATTTGTTCGTTCAAAAAGCCGCGTCGGTCGCGCGGGATCGTCGTCCGGGGCAAGAATTTTATGATCGCGTGCGCACGCATTGCCAGCTCATCACGGGGATCACGGACACAACGCTCTCGCACAACGAGGCATGGCATTTTTCGCGTCTGGGAAACCTACTTGAGCGCGCCGACCAGACATCGCGCATCTTGGATGTAAAATACTACATGCTACTTCCGTCCGCCAAACACGTGGGATCTCCCTACGACGACATACAGTGGGCCGCTTTACTAAAGTCCGCAAGCGCGCTGGAAATGTATCGGCGCGTACGACATTCCATTCATCATGCCTCGGTCGCTGAATTCCTGATCTTAAATCGCGAATTCCCACGCGCTATCCATTCCTGTCTGATACGCGCGGAGGAATCGCTGCGATGGATATTGGAGGGAAAAACAGAGGGATCAGAACCTTATGCACTCTTGGCTGCGCTACGAGATCACTTGTCGAACACAACCGTGTACGAAATCTTCAAAAGAGGGCTGCACGAATTTTTGGATGACATACAGTCCCGCATCATGCAAATTAACATTAGCATGCATACTGCATTTTTTGCGATGATTCCCGCTGCGACAGAAAGATGAACATGAAAGGATTACCATGACATTTTGTTTGGGCATGAAAATACGAGATGGTTTGATTGGCATCGCGGACACGCGCATCACGTCCGGTAATTCGCGCATCACGGCCAAGAAGGTCTCCGTGCATCAACACGGAAAACATTCTTTGTTTCTTATGACGTCGGGTTTGCGCTCCACGCGCGACAAGGCGATGACGTATTTTGAAGAAGTGCTTGCGCAAACGGAAGTATTCCCGCAATTGTACAAAGTCGTAAACGCATTTGCCACACAGATACGCCGCGTCGCAAACGAGGACAAAAAAGCATTGGAAGAAGCAGGATTTCGATTCAACTTGCACGCACTTGTCGGCGGGCAATTGGAGCAAGACAAAGAACACAAGTTGTACATGATATTTCCCGAGGGCAATTGGGTGGAGGTCGGTGAAGCCACTCCGTTTTATATTATCGGGGAATCCGGATTCGGCAAGCCCATCTTGGAGCGCGTGCTCGAATACGACTCCGACATGGCTACAGCGCTGATGGGCGGATTTCTCGCGTTCAATGCCACGATCACCTGCGCGGTGGACGTGGACTACCCGCTGGATATCGTCGCCTACAAGCGCGACACCTTCGAGATCATAGAAACCCGCTACACGAAAGACGAACTCATCGATCTTGCGAGCAAGTGGCAGGAATTGATTCGCGGTGCCCTGGGAGAAATGCCCACGGCTTGGATGGACAAAATCCTTTCAAAATTGCCCGGAGGAAACCGCAGCCATATTTCGTTGCTCTCCTCATGATCTACGAGATCCATCACCGACTGGAATACCGGTATTCCTCCCCCGTATATCTGGAGCCTCATCTGCTGCATCTTTTACCGCGCACGGATTGCGGACAGCGCGTCAAACGTTTTAAGTTGCGCATAGATCCCCTTCCCGTGCAACAAACCGAGATCATCGACGCGCTCGGAAATCCAGCCCACGAGGCCTGTTTCACAGGCCTTACCGACCACCTCTTGTTGGAAGCATCGAGTCTTGTAGAAGTCACGCGCGACAATCCGTTTGGCTTTCTCTTGCGCCAGAGCGCACTGGCGCTACCCATCAGCTATTCCGGCCCAGTACACGCATTACTGGAGCCTTACTTTGATAAAAAAAAGACGGAGCCGGTCGTAGCGGATTTTGCAACCTCGATTGCAAACCAAGTTGGGCACCAGACAATCCCGTTTCTATCCGCATTGTGCATGGAAATTTATCGGCGCATGAATCATGTGCGCCGCGAGGGAGAAGCCTGGTCTGCAGAAAAAGTCTTGGCGGATGGGACCGGAGCCTGTCGCGACGTCTCCATGCTTTTCATCGCGTGCTGCCGTTCGCAGGGATTGGCCGCGCGATTCACGAGCGGGTATTCCCAAGAAGCAACGGCCTCGCCCGAAGAACCCGACGAGTTGCACGCATGGGCTGAGGTATTCCTTGAGGGGGCAGGATGGATTGGTTTCGATACAACCGAAGGCCTGATTATCGGAGACCGCCATATTGCCGTTGCCTCCGCGCCAGATATTCAAGCAACCACGCCCGCATCAGGAAGTTTCCGCCGCAATGCCGTTACATCCAAGCTGATCACAAAAGTCAGCGTGCGCCCCGCAGGCGCATGACGATTTCAATAATTCGAGGGACAGACACCGTAACCCCCCTCTGCGTCCACGGTGAAGCGAATCGAGTCCTGACGGGCCAGTATAGGTGTGCGGTAAACGTCACCGTTTGACCGTCCACGCTCCCTGACGTAGCGCCTGAAGCTCGTAGCGGTTTGATCTCCTTCGGAAAGGTCATGGCATCGTGGTTAATAGATAAATATATCCTTCAGCAAAAACTTTTCCTTCACGCTAGCGGTATTCAAGGCTTCAAGAATTTTATGCCGGGCATTGGGAGTAAGCCGCCTGCCCTTGCGCCCCTTCTGGACCACCTTGTGCGTCAGCTGTTTCGCCGATGCTCGCACCAGATCCGCATTAACCAGACCCAGGCGCGTCATGATTCCATCTAAAGGCTGCGAACCTAATTCCATATTACCGCTCATTGCGGACATGAGGCGATTACCCTAACGTCTTCGGCAGACAATTCAAAATGAATTACTTCGAGATCCTCCTGCATGTGTTGCGTATCGGTGGTGCCCGTCAGCGGATGAATGCCGATCTGCATCGCAAAGCGAAAAATCACTTGCGCGGGCGTGACCTTCAACCGGCGCGCAATGGCCAAAACCCGCGTATCGCCCACAACATGAGGGTTGGCCGTCAGCAAGGAGAATCCCTGATAGGCAATCTGATGGTCCAAGCAATACTCGCGCACTTCACTATCCCAGCCGCGAACCGCATAGCATCGATTCTGCACCGTGCTGGGCTTGATCCTGGCCTTTTCGCAGAGCTCCGTCAAATGATGGAGACCGACATTGCTCACCCCGATCATCCGTGCTTGACCCGATTCCTGCAAATCCTCCATCGCGGCCCACACTTCCCAGTCCGCGTCCGTCATGCCATGACCGGAACGCGGACCATGGAGCAAATAGGAATCGAGATAATCGGTGTGGAGATTTTTCAGCGAGCCTGCAAAGGAAGAGCGCACCTGCGTACCGAAATCAGCGCGAGGGTCGTAGGGCAACCGGTGGTCTTGCCCTGCCTGGTAGGTGTACTTGCTCTGCAAGAATAGATTTTCGCGGGCAACTCCGCTGCTTTTGAGTTCCACCAACGCTTCGCCAACGTAGTCCTCGCGGTAATGCCTTTTCTGATTGGCCGTGTCGATGGCACGATAGCCCGCAGTCACCGCGACCTGGATAAGCGCGCCCGTGGCTTCTTCTTTCCACGCGGTTCCATAAAGTATTTTGGGAAATGGCATGGTAGTCATTTTTTCACAACGTTTCTGTCCCTTCGTTGAGAATATCAAGATAACGGCTGTAGGCAAACACGCGATTGCGTCGCTTGCCCACGAATATTTTTGAGGAGCCACCTTTGTATGGTAGAATCCTTGGCTCTATGAGAAATAACAGGATTAGTGGCTTTGCCGGTCTCTAAAAAATGACTGTTCCGTTAAAACGTTTGTTAAAGTTGTATCTTGACACTTCGGTGCCAAATTTCTTGTTTGCGGAGGATGCAAAGGATAAACAGAAAATAACGCAAATATTATTCGAACCCAAGATGCGTAATCAATACGACTTTTATGTTTCAGTTGTGGTGCTTCGAGAGATCGAAAGAGCGCCTCTATCGAAACAAAGAGAACTGAAAGCAGTGCTTACAAACATTCCGACTTTGGAACTTACCAAGGAAGCCGCTTTATTAGCGGAGGCCTATATCAGAGCCTGAGCGCTTCCAGAGTCGTCTTTTGAAGATGCCCAGCATATTTCCGTCGCCGCGGTCAATAACTTGGATGCAGTAGTGAGCTGGAATTTCAAACATTTAGTGAATCTTCGCCGGATAAAACTGGTAAATCTTGTGAATGAAGAAATGGGTTATAAGCATATCGAGATTATTTCCCCGCAGGAGGTCGTCAACTATGAGTAGAGAGAATGAATCCAAGGCGTTGCTTGAAGTAAGAAAATGGAAGAAAGCTGTGGCAAAAGAAGCTAGTAAGCTACACGGTCAGGCCCGCATTGATTACTACAATAAGGGCATTAAAACCGTGAGAGACAAAAAGGCAGCCTAAGTGGCCCATTTCATAAATACGGTCACATTTGAACAACGCTGCATCCACACCTGCTACGTTGCTCCTCCTCGCCATAGTACTGTGACTATGACTCGTCGTCGCGCCTTGCAGGTGCGGCGCATCGTTGCTCAAATGCG
>CAZOWS010000188.1:0-3967 GCA_964583365.1 uncultured Actinomycetota bacterium | reverse complement strand
AGACTGCGCGAAATGATTGCGCCCGTGATTTATGATTCCATTTTACGCGAAGATCTCTTGCATGCTGCAGGCATTCGTGAGCCGGCAATTTTGGCCGCGCAAGATCCTGTCGGGGAAATGCTAAAGAGCCTGGAGGGTCAGACTGTTCCCATAGAGTTTGCCCGCACTGTTATTCAAGCATTGAGTCTTAGTGGGCAACAAAAGGTTGTTCCGATGCTAATCACTATCGGGAGTATGCCCAGGGCGCAGGTATTGCATGCGGAAGCAAAAAAAGCCCTGGTAGCGCTTGGCGCAGTGCCCCAACTCCTGCAGGCATTGAATCACACCAAGGCGTCTGTGCGCGCATTGGCTGTTTCGGCGCTCGGAGAGATTCAAGACCCCTCGACGGTGTCGGCATTACGGACAAAGTTGGATGATGATTCGCTGCAAGTGCGTGTGGCGGCTTTGGTGGCGTTGACGTCTCTACGTGATACGCAATCCTTTGATCGCATGGTGACGTTGCTAGAAGACAAGAGCTCTGCGGTGCGACGGAACGCTGTTTTAGCGTTGGATAGCTTTGGGGATTTGCGCGCAAGAGCGGCTTTGCGCGAGCGTTTGCATGACAAGTCCCCCTCCGTGAGGACGCGCGCCGCGCACGCAGCAGGCACAATGCGTGATACAGAAGCCGTGTCACGCCTACTGGAACTTGCCGCGACGAGCGACAAAGGTATCAAGCTACAGATTGCTGCGATCAAGGCCTTGGGGAAAATAAGGAGCAAGCAATCGGAGCGTGAAACTTTGGCAGCGCTTACAGATATTTCTAAAAATCCATCGGAGAAGATAAAGGCAGCGGCTCTCAAGTCTCTTAGGCAATTCGGGAACAAGGCATCTGTCCCTGTGTTTCTGAAGGCGCTGAAGTTGACGAACGATTACAAATATTTCGAAGCGATTTCTGAAGCTATTGAAGCATTGGGCGACTTGCGGTCCGAAGAAGGTATACAACCGCTTTTTAACATCATTGCCACAAGCGAGATTTGGAATCACGCGGACCTCGCACAAACGGCTCTGGCCAAAATCGGCAAGCCCGCCGCAACGATACTTTTGAAAGGACTTGAACACAGCAATAAGCACATTCGCATGTCTTCGGCAACGGTACTAGGCGATATCGGGGACAAGGAATATCGCTGGGCCCTGCAAGAATTGCTTCAGCAGGAGACAGATAAAGACGTGACAGCGGCTGTGCAAAGGGCCCTTGCCACCATTGCCGTTTCAGCGGCGAAGGGGATGATTCCCAAGCCCCATCATTTCCCGCTGCATATTCGCGTGGCGTTGAAACAGTATCTGTCTGTCTTTGCGAGCGTAGCGAAGCAATCTGGAAAGACAGAAGATCAATGGCTGGCTTCCTATCTGACACCCGAAAAGATCGAAGAGATTATCGATGTTCGCGGCTTGGCGCGCACCTTACCGGATGGCAATGTGGAATTCGAGAAACAGGAAATTATCGAAGCCGTGTCCCGCGGGCTTCAGCAATACCTTGGGCCGCAAAAGAATGTTTCCTTGGAGAAGGTAAACGCCTTGATTCAAATTCACGAAGAACTGCACAAGATTGTTTCGGCGCATCCAGAGATTGTGCGGGAAGTCCTGCGTAATTTGCGAAGTGTCCCACGTTTTTTCAGGGTGAATTATGTGACGGCTGGAATGGAAGATGGCGCACAAGCAGCTGCTGTGAAGAGTCTAAGAGAGGGATTTGAAAACAATTATCGCAAAACACAAAGTTGGGAGGATTTCATTGAGGAATTGATCGTGAATTATGTTCAGGAGAAGTGCTTGTTTGACAATCCTCTGCGTGTATTGCCCATAATCAAAGAAGAGAAAAGGCTTTCTAAGCCCGAGTGGGTCAAAGAATTGCGCAAGGAGATCTCGGAAGAATTTAATTCCACACTTAAAAATAGGACGGACAAGGTAACCCTTCTCATTGGGCCAACAATGTACCATTCGGCGTTTCGCCGGGAATTCTTGATGTCTTTGGGGATTACGGAGCCCAAGATTCTTGATGCTGAAGATCCTGTTCTTGAACTCAATGAAATTTTGCGTAGCAAGGTATGGAGCCGCGACAATTTAGACAAGGAAATCAAGGCTTTGGGCCTTATTCGAGACCCAAGGTCTATTCCCGTGCTGATTCAAATGTGGAATAACTGGAGTTCGGGCAGCGAGCCTTTGCAAATATCTAAATATCTCGCTGCGATGGGGACAATCGCTGTACCGCAACTGCTGAATGCAATAAGTACAGAAAAGGACAAGCCGTATGTCTCCGAGTATATTCTTGCCAACGCCGTCGAAACGCTTGGGATGATCGGAGAAGTATCCGCCTTAGTCCCTATGCGTGGGCTCTTGAATCACCCTAGTGAATGGGTGCGTAGGAATGCGGTGAGAGCATTGGCGAACATGAAGGACAGGGATTCTTTTGAACAAATGGTCACGCTTCTGGAGAACGAAAACAAGAGAGTACGCGAAGCCGCCGCCTCTGCCTTGGCGACATTAGGGGATAGCAGAGCCCTAATCCCACTGCGCAGATTGCTTGATGATAGTGAAGAAGATGTGCGAATTAGGACAATTATTGCGTTGGGGGAACTTCATGATGAAGATGGGGTGGCACTACTGATCGAAAAGGCAAAAGTCGTCAAAAAAAGTTATTCGAGCATGCATGGTGACGAGTTTTCCCATCGCAGGTCGGTTATAACGGCTTTGGGCATGATTAGATCGAAGGCCGCCATCGAGGGATTGACCTTGTTCTTGGGGAATTCAGACAACCAGGATCGGCTATGGGCTGCAAAGACGCTAGGCAGTATACAATCGCCAGAAGTTGTGGAGCCGCTCATGAACGCTATGGGAGATAGAACTTTGGATATTCGTGATGCTGCTCTTAAAGCATTGCAGGCAATGGGGCAGCCCGATGTCCCGACGCTCTTGAAAGGGCTTGAGCACATGAATCCTTCTGTACGAGAGTTTTCTGTAAAAATGCTAGGAGACATCGGCGACAAAAGCGTACGGGGAGCCTTGAGTGCATTGCTCACAAGGGAAACAGAAGAAAATATTAAAAGTGCCTTGCAAAAAGCCCTAGCTAAGATGGCTGCTCGTCAGGCGGGGGAATTAATTCCCAAACCCCATCATTTCCAGTTGCATATACGGGAGGCGTTGAAGCAAAGACTCCTTGCGCTTGTGGGTGATATGGCGAAAAAAATGCGCACGACACAAGATGAGAAATTCATCGTTGCGTACCTTACGCCGGAGAAGATCGTGGAAGTCGTCGATGTGCAGGGGCTCTCTTGGACCTTGCCCGGTGGGACTGCGGTTAAAGAGGATTCTCGGGTGATCGCAATTGTTGCCAAGGCCTTGGAGGGCATTGTTACGCAGGAGCTGGACGTGACAAAAGTCAAGTTGGCTGCCGTGATGGATTTTCATGAGAGATTGCATGGTTTCTTCAGCGGACGCAAAGAGATTGTCCGCGTGATAAGAGAGAAATTGCGGATACAACTAGGCGATGCGGGTATGAAGGGCATGCTTGAGGCCTTCAATGCAAATTATGGCCATGAGGGATCCGAGGTAGACATTTTTGAAGAATTGCTCGTGAACTATTTCCAAGAGAAGATGGTTTTTGGAAAATCTCTGCGTCTTTTATCGCCATCGAATCTCTCGCTCATTGCAAAAAACGATTGGCAGGCGATCAAACAAGCGCGTGAACCTATATCTGCTGTTGTTGAGGAGCTATTGGCACAACACACCGAAACTATAGCAGGAGAAATCAAGGCCATGGCCCGGGACTGTCGAGTCATAGCGCCGGAGGTTGTTGCCACTGTCGCTGCGGACGATGGTGGGGTCAGTAAAGGCGCTCAGGTCTATCACGCATTCTTGAAAATGGGGGTTGTTCAGGATGTTGATCTTGCCTCGAATGTGGCACGGATAGAGTTCGTCCTAAATGGCAAGAAAA
>CAZOWS010000187.1:0-3264 GCA_964583365.1 uncultured Actinomycetota bacterium | reverse complement strand
AGGGAGAGGGAAATGCCCGCCATCGGCGCCAGCGCTAGAAACATCAGGCCTTGCAGCAGAGCCAGGGTCGTACCTCCGAGAATTTTACCCATGACTATGCTTGCGCGGGGAACCGGTGCGGCCAGCACGGCCTGCAAAAATCCCTCGCGCCTATCTTCAATAATGGAGATGGTAGAAAAGATCGCGGTGAACAATAGAATCATCGCGATAGTGCCCGGGTAGAAATACTCCAAATAACCCATGTCTGCGGCGGCCTGCGGCGAGTGAAAGGAGTTGCCCAATCCGGAGCCCAAGATAATCCAGAATAGAATCGGAGTGCCAAACGCGCCGACTAGGCGGCTGCGCTGGCGTAAAAAGCGAATGATTTCGCGCCACCAGAGACTAATCGCGGGCAAGAGAAACGGCATTTATTCTTTCTCCGAGACAAAGCTGTGACCGGTTTTCTGAACGAACACATCCTCCAGCGTGGGTTTGCCCACGCTGATACAGTCGATTTGCGCGGGGAAAGCTTCCACGAGTTGTGCGACGAATTCATGCCCCCGCGGCCTCTCGATGCGCACCACGTTGTCCAATAGGGAAGTGGGCAACGCGAATTTTTGACGGATTGCGTCGCAAAGTTTCTGGGGATCGCGGCCTTGCACGCTTATCACGTCGCCGCCCACGCTTTCCTTCAATTGATCGGGTGTGCCCAGCGAGATGAGCTTTCCTTGATCCACGATCGCGAGGCGGTCGCAGCCGCCTGCTTCTTCCATTAAATGCGTGGTGAGGAGAATCGTGACGCCATCCTCGCGGCGCAATTGCTCCAAATAACTCCACACCTCGCGGCGCACGCCAGGGTCCAAGCCCGTAGAGGGTTCGTCTAAGAGCAGCAGGCGCGGTTTGTGCAAAAGGCCCTTGGCGAGTTCAACGCGACGTTTGAGGCCGCCTGAAAGAGTTTCCGCCAACGCGGAAGATTTTTCGCTCAGGCCGAATCGCGCGAGCAGCATGCCTATGCTGTCCTTCAGCGTTGCTCCGGACAGGCCATAGAGATGTCCCTGCTGCTGCATGTTTTCGACGACAGAAAGTTTTTTGTCCAGACTCGGCGATTGAAAGACAACCCCGATCTTGCGGCGAACCTCGGAGGCTTGCTTGGAAACGTCCAAACCAAAAATGCGACAATCACCGCTGGTCGCGGGCAACAGCGTGGCCAGAATGCGAAACAACGTGGTTTTGCCGCCCCCGTTCGGGCCCAAGAGGCCGAATATTTCGCCCGCGCGGACGGACAAGCTCAATCCATCCAGCGCGTTTGTGGTCGCTTTTTTATAGCGGTGGGTGAGAGAAGATATTTGGACGGGATGCATGGGTAATTGGTCATCCTGAGCCGGAGGCGAAGGATCTAGTTCGGAATACAAACGAGATCCTTCGCTTCGCTCAGGATGACAGGTAGGTTATGTCTTATCCATAACCATCAACGTAAACAGCAACGGTAGATAAAGTATGGAGGCTAGAAATACCCTGCGTGCCGTGACATTCCATTTATTGAGCGCCAGTCCTAGGCCCATTGCGGCGAAGCACAATCCCAAAATCAATGCCCCGCACAAATAGACGGCGCCGGCCAAGCCCATCAGCGTGGGTAATATGCTCACAAAAAGCAATCCGAGGCTGTATATCGTGATTTGACGGTTTGCCATGCGCATGTCGTAGGCAGGTAGCATCGGCATGCCCGCGGCCGCGTAGTCTTCGCTGTACATCATCGCGATGGCGTAGAAGTGAGGCAATTGCCATAAGAATAGGATGACGAACAATATCCACCCGCCCAAATCCAACGATCCGCGCGCAGCAACCCAGCCCATCAGCACGGGCGCGGCTCCCGGAATCGCACCGACCGTTGTGCACAACGGGGTTTTTCTTTTCAACGGCGTGTAGATAAAAAGATAGGATACCAGCGCGATCGCGCCCACCAGAGCGGTTAGCGTGTTCACTGCGACGGCAAGATACAGCAAGCCGTCCAATCCGAGTACCAGCCCGAATATTAGGACCTCGCCGGGTTGCAAGCGACCGGCCGGCAAAGGACGATTTTGCGTGCGACGCATTTTTGCGTCGGAGTCCATCTCGATGAGCTGATTTAAGGAATTGCAGGATGCGCAAACGAACGCGGTGCCTAATAGCGTGTGAAAGAGAAGTGTCATCGACAATTTATCGGAGGCTAGAAAGAATCCAACGAAAGTACTCAACATCACCAGAAGCAGAATGCGCGGCTTCGTTGTTTCGATCAGGTCACGGGCACGTGAGATAATCATGCAGCGACTTCTTCCTCTACAGGAGATTCAGCGGCAAGCTTAAACACTCGCCAGGCTAGTATGATGCAAGCAGCCAGGACAACGGCTCCGACTGCCAAATGGATAGTGGAGAGCCAAACTTTTGCATCCGAGGGCGGCAGGGCCCCTGCATTTTTAATTTTTGCTATCCACGTGGCCATACCCAGAAAGAGCTGGGCGCCCGAGGCATGTAGCGCGGCCGCAGCCGGCTTTCGTAAATACGGTTGATCGCCATAACCCGTGTTGACGAAATAAAATAGCCGGCCGGTAATGAATAGCACGGCCATGGCTCCGATAATATGAAAGGCAACGCCTGAATGGGTATGGCGTATTATCGCGCCGAGCAAAATCTGCAAATAGACAATGGCCACCGCCGAACAGGTGAGAACCTTCAACGCGAGGACATCGCCCGATTCTAATGGAATGCCTGCCGGTCGTGCCCACGCAGGAGAGGTGACCAACGCCAGGCTGATCGTGAGAGCAAAAAATATTTCCGCTAGTCCTGCATGCGCAATGGACACCGTGGGCGGCAAGCGCAGCAGCACGGTGAGACCACCCAATATTGCCTGAGTACACACGATTGCGAAAGCGGCCAATGCAAGCCTTCGCACCCATGCGCGTTTTTCTCGGAGCAACACCATAGCGCAAAGAATAAGCGTGAGAGTTGCCACGACGCCCGCGATCAGCCTGTGCCCGTGCTCAAAAAAAACACCGCCGACCATCGGAGGGAAAAGTTTTCCGAAAGCCAATGGCCAGTCCGGTACGGCCAAGCCTGATCCTGTGCTAGTGACCATAGCGCCCGCTAGCAGCAGAAGGAAAGTCATGCCGGCCCAAATTTTTGCGAAACGATGCAAGGTCATAGCACGGTCCTTTTGGTAGATGGCGTCCCTCCCCTTTGTAAGGAGGGGAATTTTCCAATTCAGTGAAGCCTTATGTAATGTTCTTCTTGAAAACGGAAAGAAGCCGC
>CAZOWS010000186.1:0-3678 GCA_964583365.1 uncultured Actinomycetota bacterium | reverse complement strand
GCTGGGGGACACGACCAAAACAGTCGTGTCCCTGCTCTCGATATGCTCATTCCATTACTCCTTGAGTCCCTGCGATTAGGAACAGGACCGCCATGCGCACGGCGACTCCGTTGGTGACTTGATCCCATATCACCGACGAGGACCCATCGGCAACCTCGGAAGAAATCTCCACTCCGCGATTGATGGGTCCCGGGTGCATGATCATGACGTCCGGCTTCGTGAGTTTCATTTTTTCCCTATCCAAACCGTAGAGGCGCGCGTACTCGCGCACGGAAGGAAATAAATTGCTCGTGAGTCTTTCATTTTGAATGCGCAGCATGTTCACGACATCGGCCTTGGGCAAAGCGCTTTTCAAGTCCGTGCTCACGGTCACACCCATGCGCTCGATGCCCACGGGCAAAAGCGTGCGCGGCCCAACCACCGTGACATGCGCGCCCATCTTGGTTAAACCCCAAATATTCGATCGTGCAACGCGGCTGTGTAAAATGTCACCGACGATGAGCACGTTCAGACCCGCTATTTTTCCCTTCTTTTCCTTGATCGTGTAAAGGTCCAGCAGCGCCTGCGTCGGATGTTCATGCGAACCGTCTCCAGCGTTGATCACGGAGACATTGAAGCTGCGCGCGACGAACGCGGCCGCACCGGATTCTTGATGACGCAGGATGATGATGTCCGCCTTGAGGCTCATCAGGCTGCGTACGGTGTCCTTCAATGATTCACCCTTGGTCACGGAGCTGGCCGAGTTGGATATATTGATGATGTCGGCGCTGAGGCGCTTGGCTGCTATCTCGAACGAGGTGCGTGTCCGTGTGCTCACTTCGTAGAAAAAATTCACGACGGTTTTACCGCGTAGGGCCGGGACCTTTTTTATGGAGCGCGACGAAACTTCCTTAAAAGAATCCGCAGTGTCCAAGACAAGCTGGATTTCCTCGCGGGTCAACTCTTGAATGCCAAGCAAGTCCTTGCGCGTCCATTGCGCGCGATTTTGTTGCCCGGAGGTCCCCTTCGCCTCTTCCATGACTAAAACACCCTTTCTGTTCATTCGCTTTCGGCCAGAACCACGACTTCTTCCGCGCCGTCCTGTTCGTTGATGCGCACTTGCACTTTTTCTTCGGGCGCGGTCGGGATATTCTTGCCGACATAATCGGGCCGAATAGGCAACTCGCGATGCCCTCGATCCACGAGCACGGCTAGTTGTATGCGCTGCGGCCGGCCAAAATCTATCAGCGCGTCAAGCGCCGCGCGAATCGTGCGGCCAGTACAAAGCACGTCGTCCACGAGCACGATATTTTTGTCGGTCAAATCAAAAGTGATATCGGTGTTTTTCACCTGCGGCTGTCGAGTACGGATATTCAGGTCGTCGCGATAAAAAGTGATATCCAAAGCGCCCTGAGGCAAATCCACGCCCTCGAGCTGTTTGATATTGGCCGCAATGCGCGCCCCGAGGACGGCCCCACGCGTGCGAATGCCGACTATTGCCAGGCGCGACAAATCGCGGTTTTTTTCTAGAATTTCGTGGCTAATGCGCATGAGCGCGCGCTCGATGCCCTTGGCATCCAGCAATTGATTTTCTTTAGCGGTCACGCGTGTCATCGAGGCAAAAAAATGCCCGCGTTGGGCGGGACTTCTGGTAGTCGAATTGTCTTCACTCTATTTTTCTCCTTTAGCGGCCTCTCGGGACCGGGTTAAAAGGCTACAACTTTTGAGATTGTACGCTATTGCTTTATTCTTAGCAAGGAATATTACAGCGAAAGAAGGGAATGATCAGGATAGGGAGCCTCAGCCAAAACCTTTGCGGCCTTCAGAAGCTGAACTGGAATATCAGGGGGCTAGCTTTTTGAGATCGCTCACCGCTGCCGGGGCAAACTCAACTCGGAAGGCTGGCAAGTTCCCGCTCTGTTTGCGCTAAAGTTTCTCCAAACGAACCCCGCCATTATTTCGATACCCTTGATACGAAGATGCAAGGTTTTTCAGAAATCTCGGGGATACGATTGTGGCTACACCGTATGCGGCCATATTGTTGCCTTGAGCGCAATCTGGGTTACGGTGTCTGTCCCTCGAATTAAGGATGACAAGCGTCTGTCTAGGTGTAGAGGCCTTCTACTTCGAGGATTTGCTTCACGGTGGGGACTAGCTGATCTGCCGCTAGCACGGCGCTGTTGATTTCGGAACGTTTTTTTACTTCGATATTTCCCAGCGCGGCGTTGCGTTCGCCGACGATTACCTTCACGGGGAAACCGATCAAGTCGGCGTCTTTGAATTTCACGCCGGCCCGCTCTTCCCTGTCGTCCAGGAGAACATCCACGCCGGCATCTAGCAAACTCTTGTAGGCCGCTTCGGCGAGCGCTACGCTAACCGGTTCTTTGCTGTTGAGCAGTATCACTACCACTTCGTAAGGGGCAACGCCGACGGGCCAGATGATGCCGTGCTCGTCGTTGTGCTGTTCAATGATCGCGGCCACCGTGCGGCTTACGCCAATGCCGTAGCAGCCCATGACCATGGGCTTGCTTTGACCGCCTTTGTCCAGGAACGAGGCGCCCAGCGCATCGCTGTATTTGGTTCCGAGCTTGAACACCTGGCCGACCTCAATGCCTCGACGAATTTGATATTCTTCATTGCACTTGGGGCAAAGATCGCCGATCTTGGCCAATCCTATGTCCACGAATTGGGTCACCATGAAATCTCGGCCCATGTTCACGTTGACCAGATGCTCGTCTTTTCGATTGGCGCCTGTGATCGCGTTGACCATGCCTTGCACGGAGAGATCGGCAAATATCTTCACGCCGCTGATGGCAACAGGACCCGCAAATCCCACTGGCGCATGTGTGACTTTCTCCACGGTCTGGGCGTCGGCCAACGCGAGCTTTCCGGACTTCAAATAGCGAGATAGCTTGCCCTCGTTGATCTCCACGTCGCCGCGCGACAACACGACCAGCGGCTCGTTGTCGGCTAGATAAACCAGCGTTTTGATAAACGCGGATGGCGCGGTCTTGAAAAACGACGCAAGTTCTTCGACGCTGCGCAAATTCGGCGTCTGCGCTGTCTCCATCTTTTTGAGAGCAAGGGATTCCGAGGGATTGCGCCGCAGCGGCACGCGATCGGCCATCTCGACATTGGCCGCGTAATTGCAGCGCTCGCAAACGGCAACGCCGTCTTCGCCGCTGTCGGCCAGCACCATGAACTCATGGGATTCGTTGCCGCCCATGACACCGGTATCGGCGCGCACGGGGACTGCTTTGAGGCCGCAACGCTTAAAAATCACCTCGTAGGCCTGATACATGCCTTCGTAGCTGCGCTCCAACCCGTCTTCGTCCATGTCAAAACTGTAGCCGTCCTTCATAATGAATTCCTTGCAACGCATAACGCCAAAGCGCGCGCGAATCTCGTCGCGGAACTTGGTTTGGATTTGATAGAGATTGAGCGGAAGCTGACGATAGGAATTCACGCGGCGCATGACCGTATCCACGACTATCTCTTCGTGCGTGGGTCCCAGCACGAATTCTTTGTCTTCGCGCGTCTTCACGCGCATCATCAGCGGCCCCATCGTGTTGTAGCGCCCACTCTTCTCCCAGATTTCTTTGGGTTGCAAGATAGGCATGAGAATTTCCTGGCAACCGCGACGGTCCAGCTCCTCGCGAATGATTTTGCACACTTTTTTTAGCACGCGCATACCGAGCG
>CAZOWS010000185.1:0-9011 GCA_964583365.1 uncultured Actinomycetota bacterium | reverse complement strand
GAGCTGGCGGAAATTTCGGTTGTGCGCAAGGCGAAATTTCTCACGATTGCGCGGGGAGAGTCACGCAAAGAAAAGCAGTTGGCGCTTGTGCTGGCAGAGAAAAGAGGCAGCGTGCGGGCCTTGCAGACAGAGATTTGCATGGATCACGCGAATGTTTTTCTCACGGAAGACGCGCGAGAAAGTTTGGAAGTGAAGGCAAAGGATGCGGTGGTTGTTTATGCAGGCTAGATTCTTTGCATCGCT
This sequence comes from uncultured Actinomycetota bacterium, assembly GCA_964583365.1. Classification (GTDB taxonomy): domain Bacteria; phylum Auribacterota; class Ancaeobacteria; order Ancaeobacterales; family CAZGMX01; genus CAZOWS01. The sequence continues at coordinate 8,768 of CAZOWS010000185.1, read as the reverse complement.
CAGGATGACAGTTTGTGGCTGAGCATTGCCGCATTATTTTGATGGGGGATCCGGCCTGCTTTCGCATCAAGGCCGGTGCGAATCCTCATACGCGCAACCGTTGGGGGCTGCGAAAGACCGTGGATATGAATCTCGCGCAGCGGCAGTGGGACAGGGCCGCACAAACTTTTCAGGATCATGGATTGAGCGTGGTAGTGATCGAGGCGGTCGAGGATTGTCCGGGCCTGGTTTTTCCCGCGAATGCGGGTTTCTTGTTGGAGAAGGATCAGCGCATCCCCTTATCACAAAAGCATTTTTATCTTTCCCATTTGCTGCGCGCGCGGTCGGCCGAAGAATCCGTGTATCGCAAAGCCCTTTCCGACCTAGGTCTGACGGTGCAGGAATTGTCCCCGAACATTCGTTTCGAAGGCGAAGCAGATTTTTTTCCGGCGGCCGAGGGTTACGTGCTGACCTATGGCAATCTGATACGCCCGCATTGGGCGCCGGCTTTGGCTTGGCCGCCGTATCGACGCGTGTACGGATTTAGAACGGACAAGGCCATTCTAGAACCCCTGCGCGCGCTGGTCCCAGGTCGCAAAATCATGGCGCTAGAATTGTCGCAAGAGGCCTATTATCACGGAGACACCGTGCTTTGCGCGATGGGCAGGAAGCGCGATATTCTCCTGGTGTACGCGCAAGGGCTCACGCCCGCATCGCTCGCTAGACTGAAAGCCGATTTCACGGGACGGCTCCTTATTCTCTCCGATCACGACGCGACACGCTTTGCCGCTAATTCTTTTTACGTGGATAATGGCCGGGAGGAGTTGCTCTTTTGTCCTGTTGGCGCCTCCGACGAACTGTGCGCTGAATTGCGAAGAGAAAATATTAGGCCCGTGCCGCTGGACGTCTCGGAATTTTTCACCAAGGGCGGCGGTTCTGTTAAATGTATGATTTGTGATTTGGGCCCCGAGTGTTAAACTAATCCCATGCCTACCGTAGCAATGGACAAGTTGGCCGCGGTTCTCGTGAGTAAGAATATTTTAAGTGCTGAGGATTTGCGCAAGGCCCAGCGCATTGCCCAGGCCGAGGCGCGCTCGCTGGAGCAGGTTCTCGTGATGCGCAAGATGGTGGACGAGGAGAAGCTCTACAATCTGATCTCCGATATTATCGGCGTGCCGTTCGTGGACCTCGCCAGCTACATCGTGGATCCCAAAATCATCAAGCTGTTCACGTCCGAGATGGCGAGAAAATTTCAGGCGATACCGTTGTTCAAGATCGGCGACACCGTGAGCGTCGCGATGACGGACCCCAACGATATACTGCGCGTGGACCAATTGCGCGGAAAATTCGGCAAAAAAGTGGAATTGTACCTATGCAGCGCGACAGAATTGCAGCGCACGCTGGATCAATATTATCCCTCCACGGGCATGGAGTCGCTCGTGAAGGAGTTGGGGCAGGCCGACGAAGCCACGAGAGGCGTTCCGGGTGGATCCGAGAGATTCAGCGACGCAGGCGCGGGGACCGACGAAGAAAATCCGGTCATTAAGCTCCTCAACATGATACTGCAACAGGCCGTGCACGACGGTGCCAGTGACATACATATAGAACCCGATAAAAATATTTTGCGGGTGCGCCTGCGCATAGACGGCGTATTGCATGAAATTTCCTCTCCGCCCAAGCATTTGGAATCCGCGATCATCTCGCGCGTCAAGGTCATTTCGGACATGGATATTGCCGAAAGTCGAATTCCACAGGATGGTAGATTTCACACGCGTTTGGATGGCAAAGACATAGACGTTCGCGTGTCCACTATTCCCACGATATGGGGCGAGAACGTGGTCATGCGTCTATTGGACATGGCCAGTCTGAACATCGGATTGGAAAATCTGGGATTCGCGCCGCGCAATCTGGAAGCCTTCGCGCGGTTGATCGCGAGGCCCTACGGCATGATTTTGGTCACGGGTCCGACGGGATCAGGGAAAACCACGACGCTGTATTGCGCGCTGCAACGCATCAACACCGTGGACAAGCATATATTGACCATCGAGGATCCGGTGGAATATCAAATCGAGATGATTCGCCAAATACAGGTGAATCCGAAGGCCGGCTTGGATTTCGTCAACGGCCTGCGCTCCATCGTGCGTCATGACCCGGACGTGATCATGGTGGGGGAAATCCGCGATTTGCCCACCGCGGAAATCGCTGTCCAATCCGCGATGACAGGCCATCTTGTCTTTTCCACGCTGCACACCAACGACGCCCCGGGCGCGCTCATGCGATTGACCGACATGGGCATAGAGCCCTTTTTGATATCGTCTTCGGTGATCGGGATCATTGCCCAGCGCCTCTTGCGGCGCATTTGCGCGCGATGCAAACAGGCCTACAAGCCTTCCGATCAAATTCTTAAAGAAATCGCGCGCGTAAAGTCCGTGACCGAAATCTTTCGCGGAAAGGGATGCCGGTTCTGCAACAACACAGGCTACAAAGGACGCGTTGCGATCGCCGAAGTGATGGAGATAAGTGATGCGATTCGAGAACTAGTGCTGGCCAAGAGGCCCTCGGGCGAGGTGCGTAAGTTAGCCGAGCAGGCAGGCATGTTGAGTCTGCGCGACGACGGCCTGGAAAAAGTGGTGGAGGGCATCACCACGATGGAAGAAGTCGCGCGCGTGACCGAACTGCGGTTGGAGTAAGAGGACTTGCCCTTATTCACCTACAAAGCGCGCGACGAAGCAGGTAAGCAGGTCAAAGGCTCTGTCGAAGCCTCCTCCGAAGATCAGGCCATGCGCCAAGTCGACCGCCTGGGTTTTATTCCGATAGAAGTGCGAGAAGTGGCGGATTCGCAGGCAGGCACATCCAAACAATCAAGATCCGGTTCACCCGCGTATCGCGGCAGAGTTTCGCTCACCGAAGTGATAGTCATGACGCGGCAATTGTGCACGCTGTTGCAGGCAGGCGTGCCGATCATGAATTGCATGGATGCGCTCGTCGCGCAGAATACGCATCCGGGTGTTCGCGCGATTCTGCAGGGCGTACAAAAGGATGTCGGCGGCGGCAGCCAGCTATCGGCTGCATTTGCCAAATATCCGAAAGTGTTTTCCCAGCTCTATGTCCAGACCGTTCGCGCCGGAGAAGTCGCGGGCGTGCTCCCGGAAGTACTGATGAAATTGGCCGACATGATGGAAAGTGACTTGGAGACCATGCGCGCCGTGAAATCGGCGGTGCGCTATCCGATCATGGTCGTTATTGCGTTGACCGTTGCATTCTTCGTTCTGATCACGTTCGTGGTGCCGCGTTTCAAAGCCTTGTTCGATCGCTTTGACACGCAGTTGCCGTTGCCCACGCGTATCCTTATCGGCGCCAACGCGCTGATCGTGAATTGGTGGTACATTGTGATTCCGGCGCTCGCGGGTCTCATTTTTTTTCTATATTCTCTTGTTCAAACGAAGCGCGGGCGCTATGTCTGGGATGGGTTCGTGTTGAAGGTGCCCGTATTTGGCGACCTCGTTCTTAAAGTCTCGATGATGCGTTTTTCCCGTATGTTCGCGACATTGTACAAGGCCGGCGTGCCGGTATTGCGCGTGATCGAGATCGTCTCGCAGACATTGGGCAATAGCGTGATCGGCAAAGAAGTCGCCGACATGGGCCAAAGCGTCAAGCAAGGCACCGGTTTGTCCGAGCCGCTTCAAAAGAGCGCGCATTTTCCCCCGATGGTGGTGCACATGATGTCGGTGGGGGAAAAATCGGGCGCCGTGGACGAAATGTTGCTGGAGGTCGCCAAGCATTACGACCTGGAAACAAAATATGTCGTGCGCAATCTCACGTCGCTCATCGAGCCGATGCTGATCGTGGGATTGGGGCTTATCGTGCTTTTACTCGCGCTCGGTATTTTCCTGCCAATGTGGAATCTCGTAAAACTGTATCACTAGCCGCGGCCGCGCTGTTTCTTGTCGCGTTCTGCCTTTCCTTTTATCAGATCACGGATCTGGATATTTGGACGAACATCGCGAGCGGGCGTTGGATGTGGCAGCATCACCTTGTCCTGGACCACGACATTTTTTCCTATCCGTATCGCGGTGCGCGCTGGATCAATCATCAATGGCTCTCCCAAGTTTTGACGTACGTGGTCTACGAGGCCGGCGGGCCCAACGCTTTGATTTTCGCGCGCGCGGCAATCATGCTGGGCGCTTTGGCGGTGTTGTGGCGACTATGTCGGCAGCAAGTTCGCGCGAGTTTGTTGATCACCTGCGGCGTGCTGCTCGTCGGACTGTTCGCGATGAGCGAACGCATTCTGGAACGCGCGCATTTGATCAGTCTTCTTTTCGTCGTGGTCTTTCTTTCCGTGTTGGAATTCTGGACCAAAACTAAGAATCACCGGTGTTTGCTTGTCCTGTTGCCCTTGCAGATCGTGTGGGCCAACCTGCACGGTGGTTTTGCGCTGGGGCCCACGTTGGTTTTTTGCGCCTGGGCGGGCACCGCGTGGAATGAAAGGAAGCAGAGCTTTGTATGGATTGGGCTGATCAGTAGCTTGCTGCTCGGCGCGGTTAGTTGCGTCAATCCGTTCGGGTGGGAATTGTTCGGGTTTGTGAAGGCGCAAACAACCAGCGACATTGTGCAAACAACGGTTGTGGAATGGCTCAAGCCCTTTTCGCCCGGACCCGGGACAGGCAGTTGGGAACGCTGGTTTTACGGCGCGTATCTGAGCCTTTTTTTATGCGCCTGCGCTGTTTTTTCATTGAGTTGGGACGCCAAGCGATTTCTCTGGGCTGCGCTCGGCATCCTGATGTTCTTGTCGGCGCGCCGTCATGCCGACGCGATGGTTTTTCTCGCGGCCCCCTTTATCACCGATAATCTGACAAAGGTTTTTTCTGGCGCGGGTTCGAGGCATCCGGACGCTGCGCGGGCCGGACGATGGGTGTTCTGCGCGCTGGCCTTGGGTTGCGTAGCGTGGGTCGGCACTAATCACCTGGCGAGAGCGGAAAAATCCGTCGGCCGTTTTGGGTTGGGTATTTCCAAGATTGCCTATCCGCTGGAAGCTGCGGATTTCATCGAGTCTCATCGTCTAAAACCCAACTTGTTTAGCCAATACAATTGCGGCAGTTTTCTCGCGCATCGTTTTTTTGGAAAATATCCGGTTTTCATAGACGGGCGCAATCTCGTCTACTCCGACGCTTTTTTGCAAAATTACTACCGGCTTTTTCAAAGCCCGGGTCTTTTTAATCAGACGGTGCGCCGCTACGGGATTGAAACGATTCTGTTGCTGCACGCGCTGGATGGGGGACGCGGGTTCACGCAAAGGTTGCTGGAGGACAAGGAATGGAAACTCGTGCATTTGGACACCATGGCTTCTGTTTTTGCCAAGGATATCCCGGAGCATAAGGCGATCCCCGATATTCGACCTTTGGATGCTCGCAATTATTTAGTTTCGGAAAAGAAAGCCGGGTATCCGGTTGGCAAACTGTTGCTCTCGGATTTTTTTTATCGTGCCGGGGACAATGCTGGGGCGCGGATCATTTTGGATGGGATTTTTCAGGAGTATCCAGATAACGCAGATGCCCATTGCCTCATGGGTTTCCTCACCGGGGCTTTGATGGAGTGGGAGATGGCCGCCCGACTGAATCCATGTTCTTGGCCCGTACAATTCCAGTTGGGACTTTGCTACGACAGGATGGGAAAGGCGGAACTTGCACGCATAGCGTATCAGAACGCGCTATTTCTCAATCCAGGCGATCCTGCAATCCTCAACAACATGGCGATTTTGGAATGCAAAGAAGGGCGCTGGGATCGCGCCAAATCTGCATGCGGCAGGCTGGCAGTTAGTCGTTGATAGCGATGCAAGCTTAATTTGATTGACAGTCGCGACGGAAGAATTATAGCATTCCAACACAGTTTAATTTCAATGCCTTATACTATTTCCTACGGAGGACCAAAAATGTCTAAAAATAGCGGTTTTACGCTGATAGAATTGGTTATGGTGATAGTGATTCTGGGTGTTTTGGCTGCTGTTGCTATACCGGTTTTCGTCAATCTTCAAACCGAAGCGAATACTGCAGCCGAAAAAGGCGTCGTGGGTGGTGTTCGCGCAGGTCTGCAGACATTCTTTATTGATACGGCCGTAGGGAAAGGCAACAGAACTAGCTATCCCACCAGTTTGGATGCAATTGCCGATGGGACAACTGCCTCCAAGGCAAATCCTTTGTTTACCGTAGTTCTGACACAGGGCGGGATTACTTCCGATTGGAAGAGGGTGACAGTATCCACGTATTCCGGTCCAACAGGCACGGTATACACCTACACTTCCGGCAACGGGAATTTTAACTAAGCCACCATGATATTTTCTCCTTTGATGACCAGCGTAGACGTCACCATGCTGAAAGGCATACTGCTTTTTTTTAGTATTTTTACTCTAGTGTTTGGCGCTCTGTTCTCGTTTTCTCCAGATTCTATTGCCCGTTTAAGCCGATGGGCAAATACTGTCGTATTCCAGCCGCGCGACAATCTTGTGCGGGGTAAAATGGTCGGTAGCTTGTTGATCATACTGGGAATAGCCATGGGCGCGGTTTTGTTCTTCATGAAATAGGGGATAGAGGTTTCCGTGTTTTCTTCCTTGGCGATAGCGAGTGCAATGTCAATTCTGCCAAAGGCCATTCTGTTATTTTTTTCCATTTTTACCGCATTGTTCGGTGTGCTATTTGCTTTTTCCCCCGATACCATAACCCGTCTGAGCAAGTGGGCGCATACCGTTATTTTTCCTGCCACGGATAAAATGCCAGGGACCAAATTGGTCGGCGCACTGCTCCTTGTGCTCGGATTAGGCATGGCAGTAGTTTTCTTCTGCATTTAATTCCTTTCGCAGTATAATTAGCCCATGATCGTTTCAGCTAGCAGGCAAGCCGTTGCCGAGTTTGCCTCTTCGCCAAAAAAGGCATCGCCTTTAGCTTCTCGAAAGTCCGCACTTCCGTTGTTTGGTCTCCTATTAGTTGTTCTACTGACCTATGGTTTTTTTCTGGGCAATCCGTTTGTTTTCGATGACGGGTTGGTCATCGCCGACAATCTGTTTATTCGCAGCATGTCTCACGCGAAGGATTTATTTACGTCCTCCTATTTTTCCGGCAGCGGAGAACTTTCCTACAGGCCTTGGGTGACCTTCACCTACATGATCGATTACGCGTTGTTCGGACTGGCGCATTGGGGCTATCACGCGCACAACGTGCTCGCGCATCTGGCCGTGATGGCGGCTTTTCTCTGGTTGCTGGAAGGGCTGGGGATTCTTGGTTGGTCCGCATGGGTCGCAACTTTTTTGATCGCCTTGCATCCTGTGGCTGTGGAGTCGGTTATTTGCCCGTCCAATAGGGAAGAACTGTACTGTGCGCTTTTTCTGCTTTTGTCTCTCGGGTTTTTGATGAGAAAAAGATTGCTGCCATGGGCTTGCGCTTTATTCGGACTCGCGCTTTTGAGCAAGGAGACAGCCGTGGCGTTGCCACTGTTGTGGGCGGGTGCATTGTTCGCGCAATGGCGTGCGTCGCGTGTCCGCGCAACGCAAGGCCTAAGTGCCGCCGGTGCGCTATGTGCGACGCTGTCCCTGTACTTTGTGGTGCGTTTCATGCTTCTTTATAATCCACTTGAAACCGTTCTGCATTACCGAGGTGGCAGTCTGGCCAGCAGCCTGTTTGCTCATGCGCGCGGGTGGCCGAGGATGCTGCATTTATTTCTCGACCCCGCGAATTTGAACTTGGATTTTGCGTTTTCGCACGGGTCCGCGTGGGAACCGGCTGCCATTGCGGCTTCCGGCGCATTGGTGTTGGCACTGCTTTATGGCGCTTGGCTTGTCTCGCGAGTCGCGCCGTGCATGGCCTTGGGGCTTTTTTGGATCGTGGTCACCTTTTTGCCGGTCGCAGGTTTTATCCCTATCGCGAATGTTTTTGCCGAGAGATTTCTTTATCTCCCACTTTTGGGTTTCGGAATTATTGTCGCGGCTTTAGGCGATTTTTTTCGCAAGCAGGTCGGAGTCCCAACGGTTGTGGCGGCGGCAATGTGCATTGCTTGCCTGGGCTGGATGACATGGGATAGGGCCGCTGTTTGGAGAGACCCAGAACTGTTGTGGGCCGACGCCGTGGAGAAAAATCCTTCGAGCCCACGCGCGCACAATAATTTGGGCACTGTCTTTTTTGCTAAAGGCATGTTGGAATCTGCGCGTCGAGAGTTTCAGACGGTGACGGAATTGGATCCAGGCATGATCAACGGGTGGGCCAATCTGGCGGATTATTACGAAGCAAAAGGGGATTTTGAAAAGGCAGAAGATTGCTATCGAACGGCTTTGATGATAAATGAAAACGAGCCGCTCATCCATCAAGCCTATGCGGACGTGTTGTGCAAAACGAAGGCATATCCGGAAGCGGAAAAAGAATATTGCGCGGCGCTGCGATTGCGGCCACATTACGCCGAGGCGTGGAACAACTTGGGTTTCCTGCAATTCAAGATGGGACGATTTGCCCAAGCCAAAGAAAGTTTGGAAAAGGCGCTTCAGGAAATTCCTGAATATCCCGATGCGCTCTGCAATTTAGGCTCCGTGATCGCGCAGCAAGGCAACATACCCGAGGCCGTCCGTCTCTGGAAAAAAACCCTCAAACTTAGCCCCAATCATCAGGGCGCATTGAGCAATATTCGGCAGGTCCAGTAAGTCAACTCGTTTCATCCGATGTTGGTATACCTGTATGCTTTCAGTTACAGGGGGTGCCGTAGTTCCTTCGCTGCTCCGGTCTCCGCGGCGCACCCCTTCGGCGATTTTGTGT
>CAZOWS010000184.1:0-3506 GCA_964583365.1 uncultured Actinomycetota bacterium | reverse complement strand
GCTGATCGGATTTTTTTACGATCAAACGCATACGCGCATGGTGTCGGATTTGGGAGGCTTGGCTAAGAAAATGCCGTTCATCGCGACATGCTTCGCTATGGGCGCGATGGCCTCTGTTGGGTTGCCCGGGTTCTCCAACTTTGTGTCCGAAATCATGATTTTCTTGGCGGCATGGAATCAGTATCCGGTGGTCACCGTTTTTGCGGTGTTCGGCTTGGTCGTGACGGCCACCTACATGTTACGTCTCATCCGATCGGTATTTTTTGGCGCCTTGGACAAACGTTGGGAATCGCTGCAGGATGCGACCACGCTGAGGCAGAGAGCACCTTTCGTGTTTTTGTTGGCCGTGTTGTTGATCTTTGGCTTTTTCCCGGGCCCTATGCTGCGCGTGATCGAGAAGGGCACGTCCCCCATTTTGGAGCGGCTGGAGCGCGCGGAGAGAATTGCGAATGAATAATCCTGCGGACATAAGTCTGTTTTTACCCGAGATCGTTCTATGCGGTCTCATCGTGCTCTTGTTTATCCTGGATTTGACTTTGCCTAAATCGGGGAAACCCATACTTGGCGTCGTGACCTCCATGGGATTCGCGCTCGCGTTGGCGGTTGCGCTAATCACGCGGCGATCCTGGGGCGTGACGTTCCAGGGCGCGTACGTGGCAGACTCCCTCACGACTTTCTTCAAGGTCTTCTTTCTGGTATGCGCATCCCTCGTCACGGCTATTTCACGCGAATACGCGCCGCGCTTCGAGCGAGGTATCGCCGAATATTATATTCTGATGACGCTCGCGACGCTGGGCATGGTTGTGTTGAGCGCGGCAGCCAATCTGCTTGTCTTTTTCGTGGCGTTGGAACTCGTGACAATGAGCTTTTACGTGATGACCGCCTATCATTCCACGCAAGAGCGATCGCTGGAAGCCGGAACCAAGTACCTCGTGATGGGGGCATTGTCCTCGGCCGTGCTGCTATACGGCATCGCGTTTGTTTACGGCGCGACAGGCAGCGTTGATTTTGGCGCTATCGCGCAGGTCGCGCAAAACCCCGAGACTCCGGGATTGATGACGTTGGGACTCGTGCTGATTCTATCGGGACTCGGATTCAAAATCGCCTGCGTGCCTTTTCAGTTGTGGGCTCCGGACGTGTACGAGGGCGCGCCCACGCCCGTGACAGCCTTTCTTTCGGTGGGCTCAAAAGCTGCGGGTTTTATGATTCTATTGCGCCTGCTTCTGGAAGTGTTTGGCGGCCTGCAAACCCAATGGGTGCTTGTGACCGGAGCGTTCGCGGCCATGACCATTTTTTATGGGAATCTTGGAGCGCTGCGACAGCACAATTTTAAAAGGCTGCTCGCCTATTCCAGCATCGGGCATGCGGGCTATTTGTTGATCGGCATCGCAGCCGCCAGTCCTTTGGGCGCAGGGGCCGTCGTGTTTTATTTGACCGCGTACATGTTCACGAATCTCGCGATCTTTTTGGTTCTGGTAACCGTTGCACGCAACGTGGAAGGCGAACAGATCTCGCACTTTTCGGGCCTGGCCAAGAGGTCGCCGTTTCTTGCGGTGGCCATGTTCATCGCCTTGCTTTCTCTGGCCGGGGTTCCGCCCCTAGCGGGCTTTACGGGAAAATTCTTTTTGTTGCTCGCGGCGGTGCAAAGCGACATGGTCTGGCTGGCCATTATCGGCGCCGTGAACGTCGTGATATCTCTCTACTATTATTTGATGATCATCAATACGATGTACTTCAAAGAACCGCAAACGCAGTCGCCGGTGATGATGGGCCGCATGACGCGACTGGCGTTGATCGCATGCTTAGTTGCGATAGTCGGCCTGGGCGTAACGGGCGAGACATTCGTGCACATCGCAATGGCTGCGGTTGGACCGTTGTTTTAAAGTCAGCGCTGTCGCTGACGTCTTTCGTATTCCCGACGGCGTTCTTCGTTCTGGCGGCGTTGTTCTTGCTGAGCTTGGAAATCACGGCGAAGCCTTTGTTCCTCGAAGGCGCGACGTTGCTCTTGCCTTAATTGGCGCTGTTGCGCCTCCTCTCTCAAATATTTTTCGAAGCGCTTCTTTCTGTCGGCTTCCTTTTTTAGCTGCTTTTGTAATCCCTCGAACGTATAGAATTTACCGCGATAATTGACAAGCCCCTTCTTTTGCACTTCGTCTTTGATTTGATCGATATAAGTCTCGATGGTGTTGATAAGGTCCTGGGCGGCCTTCTGTACCTGAATATCCTCTGTTTTGAGCTTGCCCAATTTTTGTTCGGCTTGCAGATACGTGTGCAAAGCCTCGTACGTGCGGCCCGCCTTCTGATGCGCTTGGCCATTGCGCACAAGGGTTTGCGCGGGCGCGAGGGTTTCGGGAGCGGTTTCGGCAAATGCGGAATTTGCGCTTATAAGCAAAACCAGGCATGCAATAGCGCGGATGGACAACGTTTTTACCATGGGAACCATCATACTCTATCCTCCCTTGGAAAGTGAAGCAGACTCGCCGATAGGGGTGAGAAGGATTTAGGCGCTCAGATCTATGGCAAGGCCCTCTAGGATACGTTCGTCGACCGTGGCACGTGTTTCTGTACCGCCAGAAAAATTCAACGTGAAGGTAGTTCCGATCCCAACCTTGCTTGTCACTCCAATGGTGCCACCAACATCGTTCATGCAGTCCTTGCTCACATCCAGCCCAACTCCCGTGCCGCCTTCTTTGCCTTCCGTATACAACGGTTCAAAGATACGCTGCATGGTCCTGTCGGTCATTCCTTTCCCGTTGTCCATTATCTTGACCACCAACCCGCCGCGCTGGTCGAGATGGGCCTTCACCGTCAGTTTCATGTGCAACTCGAGTTTCGGGTTTGCATTGTCCAGCATAGCTTCGTAGGCGTTCTTTATAATATTTTCTACCGTCAAATACATGCGCGCGAGATCCAGTTCTAGAAGGGCATCTGCTGGTATTGCAGAGAGATCCAGATCGAGTAGCACTTTTTTGTCGAGATCCTCCATGGAGCCATACTTTCCATTAAGCCGCGCTTTCCCGTTTCGGATACTGCCCTGTAGCTTCTTGGTCAGAAAGGACCGTGAAATTTTTTGTTTATGGACAGGCCATGGTTTCCCATAAACACGCTTGTCGTAGAGATTTTTTCCTGCCATCAAGGGTTCAAAAGAATCTATCACCGCATTTTGAAAGCCTTCTGTTTTCCCTGCCAGCTTCATCACTTCGAGTATTTTCTCTTGAAAAGGAAGCAGTTCATCCAATTGGGCGGACATCGCTCTCCAATAATTATCACATAGCCAATAGCATACTTTCGCTTTCACCGCATTTTCGGCATCGGTACTCTTGGCCAACGCCAAATCGCTCACGAATATCCAAGACTGTATGGATTTGGAGATGCGCTGTAAAAGATCCAATAACGCGTGGTCATCGGAATCTCCCCTTTTGGATAAAATCTTGACTTGCGCCATAACCAAATCAATCCAAGACAATTTGTTGCGTATCTCATGTCGGCTGAGCTTGAATTCTTCC